>NZ_JAAXOY010000036.1 GCF_012396155.1 Cellulomonas septica
GTCGATCGACTCCCGCGCGATCGCGGTCGCACGGTCGAGGCGCTCGAGCAGCGAGCCCTCGCCGATCCCGGGGAGGGTGCCGTCCGCGACGAGGGCGGCGGCGCTGTTGAGGACGACGGTGTCGCGCACGGCGCCGGGCTCGCCCGCGAGGAGTCGACGCGCGACCTCGGCGTTGTGCGCCGCGTCGGCGCCGCGGAGGTCCTCGAGGTCGACGTGCGTCTGCCCGAGGTCGCGTGCCCAGTCGACGACGTGCTCGTCGACCTGGCCGGACCGGACCTCCCAGACGCGCGTCGTGCCGGTGGCGGCGATCTCGTCGAGGCCGTCCTCACCGCGGAACACGACGGCGTCCTTGCCGCGGTCGGCGAAGACGCCCGCGATGAGCGGCGCCATGCGCTCGTCCGCGACGCCGATCGCCGACGCCGCGGGCTGCGCGGGGTTGGACAGCGGGCCGAGGAAGTTGAAGACGGTGCCGATGCCGAGCGCGCTGCGGGCCGCGGCCGCGTGGCGCATCGCCGGGTGGAAGCGGCCCGCGAAGCAGAACGTGATGCCGGCCTCGAGGGCGATGTCGGCGACGCGCCGGGGCTCGTGGTCGAGACGGATGCCGAGCACCTCGAGCACGTCCGCGGACCCGGACGACGACGACGCGGCGCGGTTGCCGTGCTTCACCACGCGCAGGCCGGTGCCCGCGACGACGAGCGCCGACATCGTCGAGATGTTGACGGTGTGCGCGCGGTCGCCGCCCGTGCCGACGATGTCGACCGTGCGGCCGGGGACCTCGATGCGGATCGCGTGCTCGAGCATCTGGTCCGCGAGGCCGCGGAGCTCGTCGACGGTCTCCCCCTTGGCGCGCAGCACCACGAGGAACGCGGCGACGCGCGCGGGGTCGGCCTCGCCGCGCATGATCTCGTCCATCGCCCACGAGGCCTGCTCGCGGGTCAGGTCCTCGCGTCGGACGAGGGTCGCGAAGAGGTCCGACCAGGTGCGCGCGCTGCTCATCCGGCGAGCGTCCGTCGGCCGACGAGCGACGCGACGGCGTCGTGCAGCTGCTCGGGGTCGAGCGGCCGGCTGACGACCGCGTCGGCGTGCGACCACGACGCGAGCCACGCGTCCTGCGGGCGTCCGGTGAGCAGCAGCACCGGGGGGCAGCGGTAGATCTCGTCCTTGAGCTGGCGCCCGAGGCCCATGCCGCCGACCTTGTCCGCCTCGCCGTCGAGCACGAGCAGGTCGATCCCGCCGGCCTCGGTGGTCGTGATGACGGCGTCGGCCGTCGCGACCTCGACCCAGTCGATGTCGGGCTCGCCCCGGCCGAGCCGGCGACCGACGGCGAGCCGCACCTCGGCGCGCGTGTCGACGTCGTCGCTGTAGAGGAGGACCCGGGGTCCCGAGGCGGCGGCGGTCTGTGCGTGGTCGGGCTGGGCCGTGCTCATGGTCGTCCCTCACTCGTCGTCGACGTGCGTCCGAGGGGCATCTTGGCACGACCGGGCTGCTCGCCGGGCCATCGTCGCGGCCCGTGCCGGGCGAGCCCTAGCACGAGTCGCCGCCCCGCCCGCACGCCGCGAGACGCGCAGACGCGCGCGTGAGAGGTCGTGCCGTCCGCCGCCGCACGGCGAGTTCCGCGTGTTGACGCGCGACGCACGGCCCCCTGACCACGTCCGACGCCCCGAGGATCGTGACGGTGTGACATATACCGCGCGCCACGAGGTAGGCCCAATGACCCATGCGCAGCGGCGATCAGCCATAATGACGTCGTGTCGACCGCCATGGCTGCCCCTCGCACCGCGCCTCACGTGAGCGTCAACCGACCCAACCCGGTGTCGGTGGGGACGATCGTGTGGCTCGCCAGCGAGCTCATGTTCTTCGCCGGCCTCTTCGCCATGTACTTCACGCTCCGGGCAGCGGTGCCCGACGAGTGGGCGGCGCAGACCGAGAAGCTCAACCTGACCTTCGCGTTCATCAACACCTCGGTGCTGGTGCTGTCGTCCGTCACGTGCCAGATGGGCGTGTGGGCCGCCGAGCGGTTCCAGCCGGTGCGCACGGGCTCGCTGCTCCAGGTGAACCGCTGGGGCATGAACGAGTGGATGGTGCTCACGTACCTCATGGGCGCCTTCTTCATCGGCGGCCAGGTGTTCGAGTACGCGGAGCTGGTCCACGAGGGCCTGACCATCTCGTCGAGCCCGTACGGCTCGGTGTTCTACCTGACGACCGGCTTCCACGGCCTGCACGTCGTGGGCGGTCTCATCGCCTTCCTCTTCCTGCTCGGTCGGTCGTTCGCGGCGAAGCGCTTCGGCCACCACGAGGCGACCACCGCGATCGTGACGTCGTACTACTGGCACTTCGTCGACGTCGTGTGGATCGCGCTGTTCGCGGTCATCTACCTGATCCGCTGACGCCCGGCGGCTCGCCCCGCCACCCAGTCCCCCATCCCCCACGTGCGAGACGAGGATCGATCCGTGAAGGCACTCGCAGCCCGCAGGCACGATCGGCGTGCGCCGATCGTGCTGCTCCTGCTGGCGCTGCTGCTCACCGGCGGCCTGTACGCCGTCCTGGCCCCGACGTCCGCGGACGCCGCGCCCAAGACGGCCACGGCCGACGACGTCGCCACCGGTGAGAAGCTGTTCCAGGCCAACTGCGCCACGTGCCACGGTCCCTCGGCGGGCGGCACCGACGACGCGCCGTCGCTCATCGGCGTGGGCGCCGCGGCCGTCGACTTCCAGGTCGGCACGGGCCGCATGCCCATGCAGATGAACGGCCCGCAGGCGCAGGCCAAGCCGGTGCAGTTCGACGACGAGCAGATCGAGCAGCTCGCCGCGTACGTGGCGTCGCTGGGCGCCGGTCCCGCGATCCCCACGGACGACATGGTCGACCCCGCGCAGGGCGACGTCGCCAACGGCATGGCCCTGTTCCGCACGAACTGCGCCATGTGCCACAACGCGGTCGGCGCTGGCGGCGCGCTGTCGCAGGGCAAGTTCGCGCCCAACCTCTGGGAGACCTCGCCGCGTCACCTCTACGAGGCGATGCAGACGGGCCCGCAGTCGATGCCCGTGTTCAACGACGCGACCATCACGCCCGAGGAGAAGCGCGACATCATCGCCTTCATCAACGAGCAGGGCGACGTCTCCCCCGGTGGCCTCGACCTCGGCTCGCTCGGCCCGGTCAGCGAGGGCCTCTGGGCGTGGGTCGTCGGTCTCGGCCTGCTCATCGGTTTGTCGGTCTGGATCGGAGCCAAGTCCTCGTGAGCACGCACGACCCCCACACCGAGCTGGACGTCCGCGGCGCGGACGGCGCTCCCCAGCGCTTCGAGGACCCGGGCGTCCACGAGCACGTCCACCGCCAGGCGGACATCGACCCTCGCGCGACCAAGCGCGTCGAGCGGCAGGTCCTCCTGCTGTTCACGCTGTCGATCCTCGCCACGATCGGCTTCATCGTCGCGTACTTCGCGCTCCCCCCGGGCGAGACGCCCGAGTCGATGCGCACCTCCAACCTCGCGCTGGGCCTCGGCCTCGCGATCTCGCTCCTGGGCATCGGCATCGGCGGCAGCCACTACATCAAGGTGCTGATGAGCAACCGCGAGTACGTCGAGGAGCGCCACCCGCAGCGCACCGACGACGCGACGCGCGAGATCGCCGTCCAGATGCTCAAGGACGGCGCCGAGGACTCGGGCCTCACGCGCCGCGGCGCGATCATCGGCGCGGCCGTCACGGCGATCGCGCTCTTCCCGCTCGCGATCGTCCTGCCCATCGTCGGCAACGTCGGCGAGGACTGGAACGTCCGCAAGTTCAAGCACACGATGTGGCGCAAGGGCACGCGGCTCGCGTACGACCCGACCGGTCGCCCCATCAAGGCCTCGGACCTCACCATCGGATCGGTCGCGCACGTCCAGCCGGCCGACCTCGACGAGGCCGAGCACCCGCTCGACGAGAAGGCGAAGGCGGTCGTCCTCGCGATCCGGCTCGACCCTCGGGACATCGTGTCCGAGCAGGGCGAGGGCTGGTCGTACGACGGCATCGTCGCCTACTCGAAGATCTGCACCCACGTGGGCTGCCCCGTCGCTCTCTACGAGCAGCAGACCCACCACCTGCTGTGCCCGTGCCACCAGTCGACGTTCGACGTCGCTGACAGCGCGAAGGTCGTCTTCGGTCCCGCGAAGCGACCGCTGCCGCAGCTGCCGATCACCGTGGACGACGAGGGCTACCTGATCGCTCAGAGCGACTTCCACCAGCCCGTCGGTCCGAGCTTCTGGGAGCGCCTGACGTGACGACCACGACCACCTCCAAGGCCACGACCCCGCCGTCGGCGGGTGCGCGAGCCGTCGGCGCGACCGCCGACTACCTCGACCAGCGGACCGGTCTCGGCCACGCGGTCAAGTTCTTCGCCCGGAAGGTCTTCCCCGACCACTGGTCGTTCTTCCTCGGCGAGATCGCGCTGTACAGCTTCGTGACGCTGCTCATCTCGGGCGTCTTCCTCACGCTGTTCTTCGTCCCGAGCATGGGCGAGACGCACTACGAGGGCCCGTGGGCGTCGATGAACGGCGTCGAGATGTCCGAGGCGTTCGCCTCGACGCTGCGCCTGTCGTTCGAGGTGCGCGGCGGTCTGCTCATGCGGCAGATCCACCACTGGGCGGCCCTCATCTTCATGGCCGCGATCGTCACGCACATGATGCGCGTGTTCTTCACCGGTGCGTTCCGCAAGCCGCGTGAGATCAACTGGGTCGTCGGCTTCGTGCTGCTGATCCTCGGTCTCGCCGCCGGCTTCTCGGGCTACTCGCTCCCGGACGACGTCCTGTCCGGCAACGGCCTGCGGATCACGGACGGCGTCATCAAGGCGATCCCGATCATCGGCAGCTACATGTCGTACTTCGTGTTCGGCGGCGAGTTCCCCGGCACGGACCTGATCCCGCGTCTGTTCACCGTGCACGTCCTGCTGGTGCCCGCGCTGATCCTCGCGCTCATCGGCCTGCACCTCGTGCTCATGGTCATGCACAAGCACACGCAGTACCCGGGCTCGGGCCGCACGAACAACAACGTGGTCGGTTACCCGGCTCTCCCGGTGTACGCCGGCAAGCTGCTCTTCAACCTCTTCGTGGTGTTCGGCGTCATCGCCCTCATGGGCGCGACGATGTCGATCAACCCGGTGTGGAACTACGGCCCGTACGACCCGTCGCCGGTGTCCGCGGGAGCCCAGCCCGACTGGTACATGCTGTTCCTGGAAGGGTCGCTGCGACTCATGCCAGGACAAGCCGAGTTCGTCCTCGGGCAGTACACCGTCAGCCTCAACGTGATCATCCCGGCGATGGTCGTGCCGGGGATCCTGTTCACGCTGCTGGCGCTGTACCCGTTCATCGAGGCGTTCGCGACCGGCGACAAGCGCGAGCACCACGTGCTCGACCGCCCGCGCAACCGCCCGTTCCGCACCGCGTTCGGCGTCTCGCTGCTCACGGCGTTCTTCATCCTGGTGCTCGCCGGCTCGAACGACCTCATCGCGACGCACTTCCACCTGTCGATCAACGACATCACGTGGGTCTTCCGCGTGCTGCTGTTCGTCGGCCCCTGGTTCGCGTTCTGGATCACCAAGCGCATCTGCCTCGGCCTGCAGCGCAAGGACCGCGAGCTGGTCCTGCACGGGCACGAGACGGGTCGCATCGTGCGGTTCGCGAGCGGCGAGTACATCGAGGTGCACAAGCCCCTCGACGCGCACGAGCGCTGGCTGCGCGTGCAGCACGAGGCCATCCGCCCGCTCGAGATCGAGCCGGCCGAGGACTCGCGTGGCGTCCGCCGCAAGGGCTACCGCCGCGACACGATCCGCCAGCGGCTCTCGCAGGTCTTCTACGAGGACCGCGTGGAGCCGGTGACCCCCGCCGAGCTCGAGGCCGCGCACGCGGCGCACGGGCACCACGGCGAGGTCGAGGCGGCCCCCGAGGCGCACGGCACCCCGGAGCTCGCCGGCGCGTCCGGTCGCACCGGTGGTGGCCAGCACCTCGTCGATCCGCAGGACGAGACGTCCCCCGAGACGCGGAATCGCTGATCCGGGACCAGAGTTGACCGTGGAGTCGGGCGGCTCGCCGTAACGGCGGGCCGCCCGATCCGTTTCGTACCCCGCCCGGCCGTACCAGAACGGTCGTGCACCGACGCAGGAGAGGTACTCACGCATGGCTGACTACTCGCTTCCGGACCTGCCGTACGACTACGCGGCCCTCGAGCCGCACATCTCCGGCCGGATCATGGAGCTGCACCACGACAAGCACCACGCGGCCTACGTCACCGGTGCCAACACGGCCCTCGAGAAGCTCGCCGCCGCCCGCGAGGCGGACGACCTGGCCGCCGTCAACCTGCACGAGAAGAACCTCGCGTTCAACCTCGGCGGTCACGTGAACCACTCGGTGTTCTGGCAGAACCTGTCCCCCGAGGGCGGCGACAAGCCCACCGGCGAGCTCGCCGCCGCGATCGACGAGTTCTTCGGCTCGTTCGAGGCGTTCCAGAAGCACTTCGCCGCGAACGCGATCGGCATCCAGGGCTCCGGCTGGTCGATCCTCGCGTGGGACTCCATCGGCGAGAAGCTCGTCATCGTGCAGCTGTACGACCAGCAGAGCAACATCGCGCTCGGTCTCGTGCCCGTCGTCGTGCTCGACATGTGGGAGCACGCGTTCTACCTCGACTACGTCAACGTCAAGGCGGACTACGTCAAGGCGTGGTGGAACATCGTCAGCTGGGCCGACGCGGCCGCGCGCTTCGACCGCGCCCGCACCCAGACGCGGGGCCTCATCGTCCCCGCCTGACGCTCGCGTCGCCAGGAGGCCGTCCGCTCCCGTCCGCGGGGGTGGGCGGCCTTCGTCGTGCGCGGACGCCACCGGACGGCACCGGACGCCACCGGACGGCACCGGGCGGCACGGTGGTAGGAAGGGGCGGGTGAGCGGAGACAACGCGGTGCCCGTCGACGTGCGGCTCGTGTGGGGTCCGTCGGGCGCCCGCTCCCTGGGTGCCGACGTCGACGTGGCTGTCGTCGTGGACGTGCTGTCCTTCACGACGACCGTGTCGGTCGCCGCGGACCGCGGCGTCACCGTGCTGCCGTGCGCGGCGTACAACGTGCACGCGGCGACGCTCGCCGCGCAGCACGACGCCGTGCTCGCCGTGCGTCGCTCCGAGGCGCGCCCGGGCGACGTGTCGTTGTCGCCCGGCTCCGTACGGGCGGCGGCCGGCCTGCGACGGCTCGTCCTGCCGTCGCCGAACGGCTCGACGCTGAGCCGGCTGCTCGGCGCCGACGACCGTGCCGTGGTGGCGGCGTCGCTGCGCAACGCGTCGTCGGTCGCCGCGTGGATCGCTGCCACCGCGGCGGAGATCACGCGTCCGCTCCGGGTCGCCCTCGTGCCTGCAGGAGAGCGTCGGGCCGACGGGAGCGTCCGCCAGGCGCCGGAGGACGTCTGGGGCGCTGGTGCGGTCATGGAGAGCCTCACGACCGCCGCTCCTGCGGTCGCGTCGCCCCGTGCCGCTGCGGCGCTGACCGCCTGGCGAGAGGTCGCCCGTCGGCCCGGGCGCGCACTGCGCCTGAGCCGCACCGGGGTGGATCTGACCGACGCGGGCTTCGCGTCCGACGTGGCGGTCGCGGCCGAGGTCGGGACGAGCGTGGCGGTGCCGCTCCTGCGCGACGGCGCCTACGTGGACGTCGCGCCTCTCGGGCGACGAGCGACGCCCTGACGCCCTTGATGACGACGTACCGCGGGCCGATGAGCGACGCGCTGGCGCCCCGGATGACGACGTACCGCGGGCCGGTCAGCGACGCGCTGGCGCCCCGGATGACGACGTACCGCGGGCCGATGAGCGACGCGCTGGCGCCCCGAGGGGCGACGTTCCGCCCCGGTCGCGGCTCCCCCGCGCCGCGCGCGACGCCGCGCCGGTCGACGAGGGGACAGCGCCGGCGCGCCCGGACGTGCGACGGCCCCCGCGGTCGCTCAGGGCGAGGACCGAGGGGGCCGTCGTGCGGTCAGGGACCGGTCAGTGCGCGTGCTGTCCGCGGGAGAACTCGAACACCCAGCCGACCAGGCCGATGACGCCGAGGATCGCGCCGATGATCGCGACCCAGAAGCCGATCGCGAGGCCGAGGAACATGACGGCCGCCGCGGCGCCGATCACCAGCGGCCACCAGCTCCACGGGCTGAACACGCCCTGGTCGCCGGCGCCCTGCTCGATCTCGCCGAACTCGTCGTCCTCGGGACGGGCGTCGATGCGCCGCGCGAGGAGCGCGAAGTAGGCACCGATCATGCCGACGAGGCCGCCGACGAGCGGGATGCCGACGGTGCCGACGGGCTCGCCGTCGCTCCACAGCGCGTAGATCAGACCGACCGGGATGAAGAACAGCAGGCCGTAGAGGAAGAGCTTCGCCTCGAGCCTCACCGGTCACCCTCCTTGTCGCTGCCGGGACGGTCCTGGGGACGGTCCTCGACGATCGTCGTGGACGACTGCTCGGGCTCGCCCTTGCCCTCGACGACGCGGTCGACCGCGACCTCGGTCTCGCCGCGGCGGTCCGCCTCCCAGTCGAACGGACCGGGGTTGGGCTCGACGTAGTCCATCGCCGCGACCTCGGGGTGGTGCAGGTCGAACGCGGGACGCTCGGAGCGGATGCGCGGCAGCGACGTGAAGTTGTGCCGCGGCGGCGGGCAGGACGTCGCCCACTCGAGCGAGGCCCCGTAGCCCCACGGGTCGTCGACGGTCACCTTCGGGGCGTTGCGCCACGTCACGTAGACGTTCCAGAGGAACGGCAGGGTGGACGCCGCGAGCACGGCCGCGCCGATCGTGGAGAGCTGGTTCATCCACGTGAAGCCGTCGTCGGGTGAGTAGTCCGCGTACCGGCGGGGCATGCCGATGACGCCGAGCCAGTGCTGCACGAGGAACGTCGTGTGGAAGCCGATGAACAGCAGCCAGAAGTGGATCTTGCCGAGCCGCTCGTCGAGCATCCGGCCGGTCATCTTGGGCCACCAGAAGTAGAAGCCCGCGAACATCGCGAACACGACGGTGCCGAAGACGACGTAGTGGAAGTGCGCCACGACGAAGTACGAGTCGGAGAGCTGGAAGTCGAGCGCCGGGCTGGACAGGATGATGCCCGTCAGGCCCCCGAAGAGGAACGTGACGAGGAAGCCGATCGTCCAGAGCATCGGCGTCTCGAACGTGAGCTTGCCGCGCCACATCGTGCCGATCCAGTTGAAGAACTTCACGCCGGTCGGCACCGCGATGAGCATCGTCATGAACGCGAAGAACGGCAGCAGCACCGAGCCGGTGACGTACATGTGGTGCGCCCACACGGTCACGGACAGGGCGGCGATCGCGATGGTCGCGTAGACGAGGCCCTTGTAGCCGAAGATCGGCTTGCGGCTGAAGACCGGGAGGATCTCGGTGACGATGCCGAAGAACGGCAGCGCGATGATGTAGACCTCGGGGTGCCCGAAGAACCAGAACAGGTGCTGCCAGAGGATGGCGCCCCCGTTCTCCGGGTTGAACACCTGCGCGCCGAGGCGGCGGTCGGCACCGAGCGCGAACAGCGCGGCGGCCAGCGGCGGGAACGCCATGAGCACCAGGAGCGACGTCACCAGGGTGTTCCAGGTGAAGATCGGCATCCGGAACATCGTCATGCCGGGCGCACGCATGGTGACGATCGTGGTGATGAAGTTGACGGCACCGAGGATCGTGCCGAAACCACCGAGCGCGAGGCCGAAGACCCACAGGTCACCGCCGACACCGGGTGAGTACACGGTGTTCGACAGCGGTGCGTACGCGAACCAGCCGAACGACGCGGCGCCCTGCGGGGTGAGGAAGCCCGCGGCGGCGATGAGGCCGCCGAAGAAGAACAGCCAGTACGCGAACATGTTGAGCCGCGGGAACGCGACGTCCGGCGCGCCGATCTGCAGCGGCATGATCACGTTGGCGAAGCCGGCGAACAGGGGCGTCGCGAACAGCAGCAGCATGATCGTGCCGTGCATGGTGAACGCCTGGTTGTACTGCTCCTTGGAGGAGAACACCTCCATGCCGGGCGTGAACAGCTCGGCGCGGATGAGCAGCGCGAGGATCCCGCCGATCGCGAACCACACGAACGACGTGATCAGGTACATGTACCCGATCGTCTTGTGGTCGGTGGAGGTGATCCACTTGATCACCGTGCGCCCGAGCGTCTGGCGCGAGGGCGCCAGTCCGGGGATCTTCTCCACGGCGGTGGCCATCAGTGGTCGCTCTCTTCCTGCGTGGTGCTGCTGCTGACGCTGTCGACGTCCTGCAGGCGGCTGTACTCGAGCCCCAGCGAGCCCTCCTGGCCCTTGTCCTTGAGCTCCTGGATGTGCGCGTCGAACTCCTCGCGGGACACGACCTTCACGTTGAACAGCATCGACGAGTGGTACTCGCCGCAGAGCTCCGCGCACTTGCCGAGGTAGGTGCCCTCCTCGGTGGGGGTCACCTGGAACGTGTTGGTCTTCCCCGGGATCATGTCCATCTTGTAGAGGAACGAGGGGATCCAGAACGAGTGGATGACATCACGCGAGTCCAGCGTGAACTCGACCCGCTCGTCGACCGGCAGGTACAGCGTCACCTGGTCCGCGAGGGCGCCCGAGCTGCCGCCCACGTCCTGCGCGTGCTGGCCCGTCTCGTACGCGCCGTCGTCGAGGTAGTTGAAGTCCCAGCTCCACTGCTTGCCGATGGCCTGCACGTGGATGTCGGCCTCCGCGGAGGTGTCCTGCAGCGCCGTGACGTCACGGTTCGTGTAGTAGAAGAGCACGCCGACCATGAAGATCGGCAGGATCACGTACATGACCTCGAGCGGCACGTGGTAGCGCAGCTGCACGGGGAGCACGTCGTCGTTCTTGCGCTTCCGGTAGACCGCGACGCACCACAGGATCAGGCCCCAGGTGATGAGGCCGACGATGAGGGCGGCGATCCACGAACCGCGCCACAGGCTGACGATCCGGGCGGTCTGGTCGGTGATCTCGGCGTCCGACGAGCCGGGCAGCCAGCCACGTTGGACCTCATCGGAGCAACCGCTCAGGGCGACCACGACGACGGCCGCGAGTCCTGCCGTCAGCAGGGCCGGGCGGCGCGTCCGGCGGGGGTGTTCCGGGTGCACGGGGGACCTCTCACTCACGTCCCGTCAGCGCTCGACCCCGCTGCTGGCGGTCGTCACCCGGGACCTTCGTCCTCGACCTGTGCAGCCTAGCGCGCCGACCACGACGTTTCGTCCTCGCGACGCCGGATGACGACACGGTGTCAGCACCGTCACACCACGTCTCCTGCGCACGTCCACCACGTGCGGCGGGGCCGTGCACGGCGGACGACCGCGCCGGTCAGGGCTACGGTGCAACGGTGAGCCCCCGTGACGACACCCCCGCGGTCCCGGCCGTCGACGAGCGCGGTGTGACGCACACCACTGCCCCCGGCGCGGTCCGTCGGGTGGTGCTCGACGCGGGCGGGCGCGCTCCCCTGCTGCCGCAGGCGCGGGCCGCGTTCGTCGAGGCGCTCGACCAGGGCTGGGCGGACCCGCGACGCCTGCACGCCGAGGGCCG
>NZ_JAAXOY010000360.1 GCF_012396155.1 Cellulomonas septica
CGGTCGCGGCCGCCGTCCTGGACGCGCTTGGGACGCTGCTGGGCGTGACGCCGAGCGGGTGGCGCGAGTCGGTCGACGTCGCCGCCGCGCGCGTGCACGAGGCGGGTACCGGTCTCGCGCCCGACGGGCGGCTCGACCCGCGCTCGGCGGCCGCGCGCATCGCCGGGCTCCTCCCCGCCGACCGGGTCGTCGTGTCCGACGGCGGGCACTTCATCGCGTGGGCCAACATGTACTGGCCGGTCGCGTCGCCCGACCGGATGATCATGGTCGGCACGGCGTTCCAGTCGATCGGGCTGGGCTTCCCCAGCGTGGTCGGCGCGGCGCTCGCGCGGCCCGAGGTGACGGTCGTGCTCACGTCCGGGGACGGCGGCGGGCTCATGGCCCTGGCCGACCTGGAGTCCGCGGTGCGCGTCGCGGGCGGGCGCGGGATGGCCGTCGTGTGGAACGACGCCGCGTACGGCGCCGAGGTGCACGTCTACGGGCGCAAGGGCCTGGTGCGCGAGCCCATGCTCATCCCCGCCGTCGACTTCGCGGGCCTCGCGACCGCCGTCGGGGCGCACGGCGTGACCGTCCGGACGCTCGACGACCTGGACGACCTCGCCGACTGGGCCGCGCGCCCCGCCGCCGAGCGCCCCTTCCTGCTGCTCGACCTCGTCGTGTCGCCGGGCGTCGTCGCGCCGTACCAGGAGGAGATCGTGCGGGCGAACAGCTGAGCAGCACGCGTCCGCGAGCGCCCGGTGCCCGCGGACCGACCGGTTCCGTCAGACGACGACGCGAGGTGCGGATGTCCGAGCAGGCCACGAGCCGCGACGGGGTGGACCCGAGGTTCGCCGCGCTCCCGGGGCGTCCGGGGAAGGTCGTCGCGGTGCACCTGAGCTACGGGTCGCGTGCGGACCAGCGGGGGCGGCGGCCGGCGCAGCCGTCGTACTTCCTCAAGCCGTCGAGCTCGGTGGCCGGGTCGGGGGGCACGGTGGAGCGGCCGGCGGGGACGGAGCTGATGGCGTTCGAGGGTGAGGTGGCGCTGGTCATCGGGACGGCCGCCCGGTGGGTGGGCGTCGACGACGCGTGGCGGCACGTGGGGTGGGTGACGGCCGCGAACGACCTCGGGCTGTACGACCTGCGCGCGGCGGACCGCGGGTCGAACCTGCGGTCGAAGGGTGGGGACGGGTTCACGCCGCTGGGTCCGCGGCTGCTCGACGCCGCGTCGTTGGACCCCGCGGCGTTGCGGGTGCGCACGTGGGTCAACGGTGAGCTCCGGCAGGACGACACGACCGCGCGGCTGCTGTTCCCGCTCGCGCGGCTGGTCGCGGACCTGTCGCAGCACCTCACGCTCGAGCCGGGCGACGTGGTGCTCACGGGGACGCCCGCGGGGTCGTCGGTGCTGCGGCCGGGGGACGTGGTCGAGGTCGAGGTGGACGCGCCCGACGCACCGGGCTCCCCCACGACGGGTCGGCTCGTGACGACCGTGGTGGAGGGGACGCACGCGTTCGACTCAGGCGTCGGGACGCTGCCCGCGGTCGACGACCACCAGCGCGTCGAGGCGTGGGGGTCGCGCGCGGCCGCCGGGCTCGACCCGCAGCCGGAGACCGGTGGGCTGACGCCCGAGCTGCGCGAGAAGCTCACGCGCGTGCCGGTCGCGGCGTTGAGCGGGCAGCTCCGCAAGCGCGGGCTGAACCGGGTGACCGTCGACGGGGTGCGCCCGCTGGACCCGGGGACGCGGCTCGTGGGCACGGCGCGCACGCTGCGGCTCCTGCCCGGCCGCGAAGACCTGTTCGCCCGGTACGGCGGCGGGCAGAACGCGCAGAAGCGCGCGTTCGACGCGGTGGGTCCGGGTGAGGTGCTCGTCATCGAGGCCCGCGGTCAGTCGGACGCGGGCACGCTCGGTGACGTCCTCGCGCTGCGCGCGCACGTGCGGGGTGCGGCCGGGATCGTCACGGACGGCGCGGTGCGGGACAGGGACGCGGTCGCGGCCGTCGGCATCCCGGTGTACGCGGCCGGTGCCCATCCCGCGGTGCTCGGGCGCCTGCACGTGCCGTGGGACGTCGACGTCGCGGTCGCGTGCGGCGGGACGACGGTCGAGCCGGGCGACGTGCTCGTGGGCGACGCCGACGGCGTCGTCGTCATCCCGCCGGCGCTCGTCGCGGAGGTGGTCGACGCCGCGCTCGCGCAGGAGGAGGAGGACGCGTGGGTCGCCGCGCAGGTCGCGGCCGGGCACCCCGTCGACGGGCTGTTCCCGACGGGCGCACGGCCCCCGCCAACCCGCCGACCAAGCTCTTCGGCGAGCTCACCGCGCAGCACACCCGCCGGATGTCGCGGCTCGGCCTCACCGCCTGAGCAACCCGGCGCGCCGCCGCCGCGAGCCGCGCACGCCCGGCAGTCCGCGGACATGACGAGGCCCCCGCGACCGACCGGTCGCCGGGGGCCTCGTCCGTGCGTCGTCAGATGCTGCCGAAGCCCACGCGGGCCTTCGTCTCGGACCCGATCTCCACGTAGCCCAGCGTGGACGTCGGGACGATCACCCGACGACCGCGCGTGTCGTGCAGCTCCAGCACCGTCTTGCCGTCCAGCGCGGCGGCGACGGCCGCCGCGACCTCGTCGGCGGTCTGGTCGGTCTCCAGGACGATCTCCCGCGGCAGGTTCTGCACGCCGATCGTGATCTCCACGGCCATGTCTTCCTCGTCCTCCAACGTCGTCCGCTCGCGAGCGTCCGGGCCCACGGGGCCCGCCTGGACGATCCTAGGCGTCCTCGTACACGAAGTCGGGGCGGACCAGGCCCGCGACGCCGCCCCAGGCGAGCTGCGTGACGAGCTCGGCGGTCAGGCCGGCGTCGGCGACGGGTGTCGTGCGGAGCCGGTGCGTCGCCGCACCCTGCGCCATCGCGATCAGCGAGACGGCCAGCGTCGCGGAGGCGTCGTCGGCCAGACCCGTCACCTGGGAGAGCACACGGGCGATCCGGCGGGCGGCCTCGGACGACGCGTGCTCGACGCGGGCGCGCACGTCGGCGTCGTGCGTGACGTCGGACTCGAAGAGCAGCGTCGAGGACTCCCCGGCGACGTCGACGAAGTCGATGTAGGCCCGGACGATCGCGGCGATGACGTCGCGCCCCGCGCCGCGCTGGACGGGCCCGGCCTCGAGGGGGGCGACGGCTTCCTCGACGGCCGCGAGCAGGTCGGAACCGCACTGGTCGACGACGGCGAGGTAGAGGTCGAGCTTCGAGGGGAAGTGCCGGTAGAGCACGGGCTTGCTGACCTCGGCGCGGTCGGCGATGTCGTCCATGGAGACGTGGTGGAAACCCTCGGACGAGAAGAGGTCCTGCGCGATGCGCAGCACCTGGGCACGGCGCTCGTCGCGGGCCATCCGCGGGCTGCGCGGCCGTGGGGGCGAGCCGTCGGTCCCGTCTGTCATCCCGGCATGGTAGCGACGGCACGTGTCCGGGATGCGACGATGTCCGCGTGACCCCGCCCGAGATGCCCCGTCCGGACGAGCGCGCCCGTCGTGCGCCCGGACGCCGGTGGGGTCGACCCCTCGCCGGGGGCCGGAGCGTGGCGGTGGCGTCGGCCGTCGCGCTCGGCGGCCTCCTGCTGGGG
>NZ_JAAXOY010000361.1 GCF_012396155.1 Cellulomonas septica
CGAGCCCGGCGTGGGCAAGTCGACGCTGCTGCTCGACGTCGCCGCGCGGGCCGCCCGCGGCGGACGCCGGGTGCTCTACGTGACGGGCGAGGAGTCCGCGGGCCAGGTGCGGCTGCGGGCCGGACGCGTCGGCGCGCTGCACGAGCAGCTGCTGCTCGCGGACGAGACCGACCTCGCCACCGTCCTCGGGCACATCGAGGTCGTCGACCCCGACCTGCTCGTCCTCGACTCCGTCCAGACGATCGCGTCCGCCGCCGTCGAGGGCACCGCGGGCGGCGTCGCGCAGGTCCGCGAGGTCACCGCCGCCGTCATCGCCGCCGCGAAGTCCCGCGACCTGCCCGTCGTGCTCGTCGGGCACGTCACCAAGGACGGCTCGGTGGCCGGGCCGCGCACGCTCGAGCACCTCGTCGACGTCGTCTGCCAGTTCGAGGGTGAGCGGCACTCGCGCCTGCGCCTGCTGCGCGCGACCAAGAACCGCTTCGGCCCGACCGACGAGGTCGGCTGCTTCGACCTGTCCGAGAACGGCATCGTCGGCCTGGCCGACCCGTCCGGGCTGTTCGTGTCCCGGACGCACGCCGCCGTCCCCGGCACCTGCCTGACCGTGACGCTCGAGGGGCGCCGGCCGCTCGCGACCGAGGTCCAGGCGCTCGTCGCGCCGTCCGCCGTGCCGAACCCGCGCCGCACCACGAGCGGCGTCGACTCGTCCCGGCTCGCGATGGTGCTGGCCGTGCTGCAGCGGCGCCTCGGAGCGCGGCTCGCCGACCAGGACGTGTACGTGTCGACCGTCGGGGGTGCGCGCGTCGTCGAGCCCGCCGCCGACCTCGCGCTCGCGCTCGCCGCGGTCAGCTCACGCGAGAACACCGCGCTGCCGCAGGGGCTCGTCGCCGTCGGCGAGGTCGGGCTGGCCGGGGAGATCCGCAGCGTGTCGGGCGTCGGACGTCGGTTGTCGGAGGCCGCGAGGCTCGGGTTCACGCGCGCCGTCGTGCCCGCCGGGTCGCTCGACGGTGTCGCCCCACCCGACGGCATCCGCGTGCTCCAGGTCGGCGACCTCGCGCAGGCCGTCAGCGCCGCCGGGATCGGCGCGTGAGCGGCGAGCACGAGCACGGGGAGGCGGCGGAGCACGACGGAGCTCGCGAGGGCGACGCGGCCTGCGCGCATCGGGACGTCGTCTGGGAACCGAAACCCGTCGTGCTCTGGACCGACGTGGAGAGCACCGTCCACCGGCTGCGGTGCACCACGTGCGACGTCGAGACGGCGATCGTCGACCACCGCAAGCTGCCCGCGCTGTGAGCGCGGCGAACGGGCGGACCTCCGCACTCGTGGTGCCCGGTAGGCGGGTCGTCCGGAACTCGCTCGACACGGCTCGTTACCATGCTCAGGTGCCGACCTCGCACGCCCCCGACGACCTGCTCAGGTCGACCCTCGCCGCCGTCGCCCCCGGCGGTGAGCTTCGCGACGGCCTCGAGCGGATCCTGCGCGGCCGCACGGGCGCCCTCATCGTCCTCGGCTTCGACGACCTCGTCGCGAGCATCTGCTCCGGCGGGTTCGAGCTCGACGTCGAGTTCTCCGCGACCCGCCTGCGCGAGCTGGCCAAGATGGACGGTGCCGTCGTCGTCGACGGCGACCGCATCGTCCGCGCCGCCGTGCAGCTGCTGCCGGACCAGACCATCGAGACGTCCGAGTCCGGCACACGTCACCGCACCGCCGAGCGCGTCGCCAAGCAGACCGGCTTCCCCGTGATCTCGGTGTCCGCGTCCATGCGGATCATCGCGCTCTACGTCGGCGGCCAGCGGCACGTCCTCGAGGACTCCACGACGATCCTGTCGCGCGCCAACCAGGCCCTCGCGACGCTCGAGCGCTACAAGGCCCGCCTCGACGAGGTCAGCGGCACGCTCTCGGCGCTCGAGATCGAGGACCTCGTCACCGTCCGCGACGTGTCGACCGTCGTCCAGCGGCTCGAGATGGTCCGTCGCATCTCCGAGGAGATCGAGGGCTACGTCGTCGAGCTCGGCACCGACGGGCGCCTCCTCACGCTCCAGCTCGACGAGCTCGTCGGCGGCCTCGGGTCGGACCGCGCGCTCGTCATCCGCGACTACGTCGACACCCACCGCCGCGACGTCGACACCGTCCTCGCCGCGCTCGGCGAGCTCACGTCGACCGAGCTGCTCGACATCGCGCACATCGCCCGCGTGCTCGGTCTGCCCGGCGGCGGCGACGCCCTCGACGCGGCCGCCGGCCCCCGCGGCTACCGGCTGCTGTCGAAGGTCCCGCGCCTGCCCGGCACGATCGTCGACCGGCTCGTCGCGCACTTCGGCGGCCTGCAGAAGCTCCTGGCCGCCAGCATCGACGACCTCATGGCCGTGGACGGCGTCGGCGAGCAGCGGGCGCGCGCGGTGCGCGAGGGCCTGTCCCGGCTCGCGGAGTCGTCGATCCTCGAGCGGTACGTCTAAAGACTCGATCGGCTGACCCGCCTCGGGTCGGTCGGCACCGAAGAACGCGTCGGGTCGGTCGGCACCGACGAGCGCGTCGAGTCGGTCGGCACCGAAGAACCGGTCAGCCCAGGCCGAAGACGACCGGGGTGGCCGTCGCACCCGCGAGCGTGAACGCCGCCGAGTAGGTGCCCGCGCCGGGCGTCGGCTGGTCGGCCGGGCAGCCCTGGGCGGAGCGGACCCGGTTCCACGCGAGCGTCGACTCGTCGGACACACCACCCGCGAGCAGCAGCGTGCGGGTCTCGTTGCCCGCGACCGGGCAGTCCTTGGACGACCAGACACGGTCGACGCCCGAGGTGATGACGATCTCGCGCTGCGTGTCGCCCGCGTCGACAACGCACGGCTGGGTTCCTGTGTTGGTGATGCTGACCGTGAACGACGGGCTCGTGCCCTCGGGGAAGGACTCGGCGGTCGCGGCGATCGCGAGCGCGAGGACCTCGGGCGTGCAGGTCGGCGGGACGCCCGACGTGTCCTCGGTGTCCTCGCCGTCGTCGGCTGCGGGCGTCTCGACCTCGGTCTTCGGCTCGGCCGACGGCGTGTCCTGGGGCGAGGCGTCGGCCGGCGGCGTGGCCGAGCCGCGGCCGGCGACGAGCCACACGACCAGGACGACGAGGAGCAGCGGGATCCCGAGGACGACGACGCGCCGCACCCAGTACACGCGGGCGGGCAGCGGGCCTGCGGGCCGGACGACGCCCATCGCACCCCCTCGGTCGGCTTCTCGGTCGGTCGCTCGTGGTGTCGGCCGGACGCTCGCGGACGGAGGGGGCCTGACGCGCGACCACAGTACGGCGGCGGCGCACCCGGACCGGACCCGACTCGCGGGGCGAGACGCACGGGCGTCGGTGCCGTCGGGGAGGATGGCCGGGTGCCCCTGATCCTCGACGCCGCCGGCGTGCGCGACGACGTCGTCGCGTGGTTCGACGCGCACGCGCGCGACCTGCCGTGGCGCGCGCCGGACCGCACGCCGTGGGGCGTCCTGGTCAGCGAGGTCATGCTGCAGCAGACACCCGTCGTCCGGGTCGAGCCCGCGTGGCGCGCGTGGATGACGCGCTGGCCGACACCCGCCGACCTGGCGGCCGCGAGCACCGCCGACGTG
>NZ_JAAXOY010000362.1 GCF_012396155.1 Cellulomonas septica
ACCGCGTCCGTCGCGCTCACGCTGCCCGCCGAGGACGAGGAGCGGCTGGCCGCCGTCGTCGAGGGAGCGCTGCTCGGGGCGTACGCGTTCCACCGCTACCGCGCGTCCGACGCGGCGAGCAAGGCGCCGGTCGCCGACGTGCAGGTCGTCACGTCGCTCGGACGCTCGGCGGCGGCGAAGGACGCGGTCGCGCGGGCCGAGGTCGTCGCCGCGGCGGTCCACGCGACGCGGGACCTCGTGAACACCGCGCCCAACGACCTGTACCCCGAGGCGTTCGCCGACGCCGCGAAGGCGGCCGTCAAGGAGGCGGGCGCCAAGGGCCTCAAGGTGTCGGTCCTCGACGAGAAGGCGCTCGCGTCCGGCGGGTACGGCGGACTCGTGGGCGTCGGTCAGGGCTCGGCCCGCGGCCCGCGCCTCGTCCGCGTCGCGTACGCGCCGTCGCGCCCGAAGGCCACCGTCGCGCTCGTCGGCAAGGGCATCACGTTCGACTCGGGCGGCATCTCCATCAAGCCCGCCGCGGGCATGGAGGCCATGAAGTCCGACATGGCCGGTGCCGCCGCCGTGCTGCACACCGTGATCGCCGCCGCCCGCCTGGGCCTGCCCGTCGCCGTCACGGGGTGGCTGTGCCTCGCGGAGAACATGCCGTCGGGCACCGCGCAGCGCCCGTCGGACGTCATCACGATCCGCGGCGGCAAGACCGTCGAGGTCCTCAACACCGACGCCGAGGGGCGGCTCGTCATGGCCGACGGCCTCGTCGCGGCGGTCGAGGAGAAGCCCGACGTCGTGCTCGACATCGCGACGCTCACGGGCGCCCAGCTGGTCGCGCTCGGCCACCGCGTGTCCGCCGTCATGGGCACGGACGACGTGCGCGCCGAGGTCGTCACTGCCGCCGAGACCGCGGGCGAGCAGTTCTGGCCCATGCCGCTGCCGGCCGACCTCAAGGCCGGGCTGCGCTCGAAGGTCGCCGACCTCGCGAACATCGGCGACCGGTTCGGCGGCATGCTCACCGCCGGGATCTTCCTGCAGGAGTTCGTCGGCGCGACGCCGTGGGCGCACCTCGACATCGCCGGTCCCGCGTTCAACGAGAAGGCCGCGCACGGGTACACGCCCGTCGGCGGCACCGGCGTGGGCGTCCGGACGCTGCTCGCGCTCGTCGAGGGCCGCGCGACGGCCTGACTTGTCCGACGCCGAGCGGCGCCGTCGTGCTCGACCGAGGGGCGGCGGCGCCGCTCGCGGCTCTCAGAGGGCGCGGCGGCGCCGCTCGCGCTCGATCCGCTGCCGCGCGTTCCAGTCGCGGACGCGCTGCGGGTAGCCGGTGCGCTGCACGTCGTACACGGGGATGCCCAGCTCGCGGGCCAGGTCCCACCCGACCTTGGGGTCCGGGACGCGCCGACGCGTCCACTCGCCGTCCGTCGCGACCAGCATCATCGTCGTCTGCGTGACGTTCGTGGGCGGCTCGACGTACGCCTCGACGCCGACCCGCGTCGTCACGAACTCCCGCAGGTGCGCGAGCGTCGCCTCGCGCGCGGCACGGTCCGACGGGGCGGCGTCGGGCGTGCGGTGGCGGCGTCGCGAGAACCAGGCCATCCGGGGAGCGTAGCGAGGCACCCTGGACGTTGGCTGGGACCGCGCCGAGCGCCAGTCATGGGACGACTGTTCCGAGCATCACACGCCGCGCCTGGTCGCCGAGGTCGTTCGGACCTTGACGGGATGACAAGATGGTCGGCGAGCTTCGAGACCCACACGCCTGCGCATAGGAGTCTGCACGTGGCCGACACGAACGGCACCGCTTTCGACATCGTCGTCCTGGGAGCGGGGAGCGGCGGCTACGCCGCGGCTCTGCGCGCCGCCCAGCTGGGCAAGAACGTCGCCCTCATCGAGGCCGACAAGGTGGGTGGGACCTGCCTGCACAACGGCTGCATCCCCACCAAGGCCCTGCTGCACGCCGCCGAGCTCGCGGACAACGCGCGCGAGGGTGCGCACTTCGGCGTGCACAGCACGCTCGACCGCATCGACATGGGCGGCGTCAACCAGTACAAGGACACCGTGATCGGCGGCCTGTACAAGGGCCTGCAGGGACTCATCAAGTCCCGCAAGATCACCGTGATCGAGGGCCACGGCAAGCTCGTCGGCCAGAACGCCGTCCAGGTCGGCGACACGACCTACACGGGCGAGCACGTCATCCTCGCGACCGGCTCCTACGCGCGCTCGCTGCCGGGCCTCGAGATCGGCGGCCGGGTCATCACGTCCGACCAGGCGCTGACGCTCGACTTCGTCCCGAAGTCGGCGATCATCCTCGGCGGCGGCGTCATCGGCTCCGAGTTCGCGAGCGTCTGGAAGTCCTTCGGCGCCGACGTCACGATCATCGAGGCGCTCCCCCACCTGGTCCCCAACGAGGACGTCGCGCTCTCCAAGGCGTTCGAGCGTGCCTTCCGCAAGCGCGGCATCGCGTTCAACCTCGGCGTCCGCTTCCAGGGCGTGACCCAGAACGACAACGGCGTGCACGTCACCCTCGAGGACGGCAAGTCCTTCGACGCTGACCTGCTGCTCGTCGCCGTCGGCCGCGGACCCCGCACGTCGGGCGTCGGCTACGAGGAGCAGGGCATCACGCTCGACCGGGGCTTCGTCATCACCGACGAGAAGCTCCACACGGGCGTCGGCAACATCTGGGCGGTCGGCGACATCGTCCCCGGCCTCCAGCTCGCGCACCGCGGCTTCGCCCAGGGCATCTTCGTCGCCGAGCAGATCGCCGGGCTCAACCCGCAGCCGATCGTCGAGTCCGGCATCCCGCGCGTCACCTACTCGCACCCCGAGGTCGCCTCGGTCGGTCTCACGGAGGCCGCCGCCAAGGAGGTCCACGGCGAGGACGCCGTGGAGATCCTCGAGTACAACCTCGCGGGCAACGGCAAGAGCAAGATCCTCGACACCCAGGGCTTCATCAAGCTCGTGCGCCAGAAGGACGGCCCCGTCGTCGGCGTGCACATGATCGGCGACCGCGTGGGCGAGCTCATCGGCGAGGGCCAGCTCATCGTGAACTGGGAGGCGTACCCCGAGGACGTCGCCTCGCTCATCCACGCCCACCCGACGCAGAACGAGGCGCTCGGCGAGGCCCACCTGGCGCTCGCCGGCAAGCCGCTGCACGCCCACAACTGACCCCCACGATCGAAGGAGACACGAGCGGTCATGTCCGACAACGTGCAGCTTCCCGCTCTCGGTGAGTCCGTCACCGAGGGCACCGTCACCCGCTGGCTGAAGAACGTGGGCGACCGCGTGGAGGTCGACGAGCCCCTCCTCGAGATCTCGACCGACAAGGTCGACACCGAGATCCCGTCGCCGTTCGCCGGCGTGCTCGAGCAGATCCTCGTCCAGGAGGACGAGACCGTCGAGGTCGGCGCGACGCTGGCCGTCATCGGCACGGGCGAGGGCGGCGGTGCGTCCGCGCCCGCCGAGGAGGCCCCAGCGGCGACACGCACGTTGACTAACTTTGTTCACTTGCCTAAGAATGCCACGCGGAGCAGGGTTCGCGAATGACCCCGACGGTGACGAAGCCCCTCCACACCGGCCGGCACGCGGAGGTGC
>NZ_JAAXOY010000363.1 GCF_012396155.1 Cellulomonas septica
AGCACGACGCATGACCCGCCGTGGCGCGGCCGCGGCCCGACAGGAGGACAGCTGATGGAGGTCGTCATCGCCCCCGCGGCGCAGCTCGCGGTCATCGCCGCCGACGCGGTCGAGCGGCTGCTGCGCGCGCGTCCGACGGCGGTGCTCGGGCTCGCGACGGGCTCCAGCCCGCTGGCCGTCTACGACGAGCTCGCACGCCGGCACGCCGACGAGGGGCTGTCGTTCGCGCACGCGCGGGCGTTCATGCTCGACGAGTACGTCGGCCTGCCCGCCGACCACCCGGAGCGGTACCGCAACGTCATCGAGAAGGAGATCGCGTCGCGCGTCGACTTCGCCGAGGGCGCGGTGCAGGGGCCCGACGGCCTCGCGGAGGACGTGCCCGCGGCGTGCGCGGCGTACGAGCAGGCGATCGCGGACGCGGGCGGCGTCGACCTGCAGATCCTCGGCATCGGCACCGACGGGCACGTCGCGTTCAACGAGCCGGGCTCGTCGCTCGCGTCGCGGACCCGCATCAAGACGCTCACGCGCCAGACGCGCGAGGACAACGCGCGGTTCTTCGGCGGCGACGTCGACCAGGTCCCGACGCACTGCCTCACGCAGGGCCTCGCGACGATCATGGCGGCGCGCCACCTCGTGCTCCTGGCGACCGGCCGGGGCAAGGCCGAGGCGGTGCACCAGCTCGCGGAGGGGCCGGTCAGCGCGATGTGGCCCGCGACCGTCCTGCAGCACCACCCGCACGTCACGGTGCTCGTCGACGACGCCGCCGCGTCGCGCCTGCAGCTCGCGGACTACTACCGCGAGACGTACGCCGCGAAGCCCGGCTGGCAGGGTCTCTAGGGGCGGTGTCGATCCCGGCGACGTCAGGGGCGCGACGTAGACTCCTGCGCATGACTGAGCCCCTCCCGCCGACCGGCCCCGCGGACCCGAACGACCCGGGCCAGGGCACGTCGACGAGCGTGCTCGAGCGCCAGGAGACCCACGAGCAGGTCGAGCCCGGCGACCACGAGCGCTTCGCGCACTACGTGCGCAAGGAGAAGATCATGGAGTCCGCGATGAGCGGCAAGCCCGTGATCGCGCTCTGCGGCAAGGTCTGGGTGCCGGGCCGGGACCCGAACAAGTTCCCGGTGTGCCCCGTGTGCAAGGAGATCTACGAGGGGCTGCGTGACCCGCAGGACGGCGAGGGTGCGTCCGACGACGGCGGCTCCGAGGGCTCGGGCGGGGGTCGTCGCTGGGGCTTCGGCCGCGGCGGCAAGTGAGCGCGGCCGCACGCCCGTCCTCCACCACGTCCCACGCGTCCACGTCGGCGGCCTCCCACCTGCCGCCGGCGTTCCCCGGGCGTGCGCCGTGGGGGACCGCGGGCAAGCTGCGTGCGTGGCAGGCCGAGGCCCTCGACCTGTACCGGGAGCGTTCGCCGCGTGACTTCCTCGCGGTCGCGACGCCCGGTGCGGGCAAGACGACGTTCGCGCTCCGCATCGCGACCGAGCTGCTCGAGGCCCGCGTCGTGCGGCGCGTCACGGTCGTGGCGCCGACCGAGCACCTGAAGAAGCAGTGGGCCGACGCCGCGGCACGCGTCGGGATCCGGCTCGACCCGAACTTCTCGAACGCGCAGGGCCGGCACGGCCACGGGTTCGACGGCGTCGCCGTCACGTACGCGCAGGTCGCCTCGAAGCCCGCGCTGCACGCGGCGCGGACGACGGCCGAGCGCACGCTCGTCATCCTCGACGAGGTGCACCACGGCGGCGACGCGCTCTCGTGGGGCGACGCGGTCCGGGAGGCGTTCGAGGACGCGACCCGGCGCCTCGCGCTCACGGGGACGCCGTTCCGCTCCGACACCGCGGCGATCCCGTTCGTGCAGTACGCGCGGGACCACGAGGGGATCCGCCGGAGCGTCGCGGACTACACGTACGGCTACGGCGACGCGCTGCGCGACCACGTCGTGCGGCCCGTGATCTTCCTGTCCTACAGCGGCTCGATGCGCTGGCGGACGCGCGCGGGCGACGAGGTCAGCGCCCGCCTCGGCGAGCCGCTGACCAAGGACATGACCGCGCAGGCGTGGCGGACCGCGCTCGACCCGAACGGCGAGTGGATCCCGAGCGTCCTGGCGGCCGCCGACCGGCGGCTCACCGAGGTGCGGCGGGCGGTGCCGGACGCGGGCGCGATGATCATCGCGACCGACCAGACCGACGCGCGCGCCTACGCGGGTCACCTGGCACGGCTGACGGGGGAGTCGCCCACGGTCGTGCTGTCCGACGACGACGGCGCGAGCGACCGGATCGACGAGTTCTCCGCGAGCGACTCGCGCTGGCTCGTGGCGGTCCGGATGGTCTCGGAGGGGGTCGACGTCCCGCGCCTCGCGGTCGGCGTCTACGCGACGAGCACCGCGACGCCGCTGTTCTTCGCGCAGGCCGTCGGGCGGTTCGTGCGCGCGCGCAAGCGCGGCGAGACGGCGTCGGTGTTCCTCCCGTCGGTGCCGCAGCTGCTGGGCCTCGCGAGCAGCCTCGAGCTCGAGCGCGACCACGCCCTGGACCGGCCGCAGACGGCCGAGGAGCAGGGCGTCGACTTCAACCCCGAGGACGCGCTCCTGGCGGCCGCGAACGCCGAGCAGAACGGCCCTGACGCGGTCGGGCCGGACGGCAAGCAGGGCACGTTCGAGGCGCTCGAGGCGCAGGCGTCCTTCGACCGCGTGCTGTTCGACGGCGGCGAGTTCGGGACCGAGGCCGCGGTCGGCTCGGACGAGGAGCTCGACTTCCTCGGCCTGCCCGGCCTCCTGGACGCCGACCAGGTCTCGGCGCTCCTGCGGCAGCGGCAGGCGGACCAGCTCAAGGGGAAGCGTCGCCCGGCGGCGTCCGAGCCGGCGCCCGAGATGGACCACCGCAAGCAGGCGGAGCTGCGCAAGGAGCTCGCCCAGCTGGTCGGGGCGTGGTCGCGGCGCAGCGGGCAGCCGCACGGTGCGGTGCACGCGGAGCTGCGTCGGCGGTGCGGGGGACCGGAGGTCGCGCTCGCGGACCCGGCGCAGCTCACGGCCCGTGTCGCGATGCTGCGGGGCTGGTTCGTCGGCAAGAAGTGAGGCCGGTTACGCCTCGGTAGCGCGACCAGGCAACCCCCGTCTCACCATGTGGGACGGTGACAAATCCCTCATATGCCCAGGTCAGGGCCCTGGACGCGCGACCACATAGCAGCGTCGCGTCGCCTCGCAACTCGTCCTCTCGGCGTGCGGAGCGCTCGCGGGTTCGGCAACGTCTTCCTCGTGCTTCACGGCGCCGGGTTCCCCCGGACGCTCACGGTGACATCACGGCGCCGGGTTCCCCCGGACGCTCACGGTGACCACGAAGAAAGGGGTCGCACCATGCCCAGCTGGCTCATCCTCGTCCTCGTCGGAGCGGTTCTCCTCATCCTCGGCTTCGCCGGGGTCGGTGAGTTCCTCCTGTGGATCGGTATCGCCGTCCTGGTCGTCAGCCTGATCCTCGGGCTGGTCGGCCGCGGTCGCGGCCGCGCCCGGATCTGACCGGGCCGCGGCGCGGGTGGCG
>NZ_JAAXOY010000364.1 GCF_012396155.1 Cellulomonas septica
CGTCGACGGGGTGGGTCGACGCGGTCGTCGAGCAGGCGGCCGACGCCGTGCGCCCGCTCGTCACGGAGCTCGCGGTCGCCCCGCTGCCCGAGGACCGGCCCGAGTCGATGCCGGGCTACGTGCGCGACGTCGTGCTGCGGCTCGTCGAGATCGGCTTCACGCGGAGCATCGCGGACCTGCGCGGGCGGCTGCAGCGGATGGACCCGGCCGAGGACGCCGCCGCCTACCAGGCCGCGTTCGCCGAGCTCGTCGCGCTCGAGGGGCGTCGGCGCACGCTGCGCGAGAGCGCCTGACCCGACGACCGCGCGCGTGCTGCCGGTCGTGAGCCGGGGGCACGTCGGTCGCACGCGTGCGAGGTCACGGGCCGCCTGATCCGGTGAGGGCTCGTCCTCGCCCCGGTCGCTGCGACACACTGACGTCTCATGGTGACGAGGCCGTCCGCCCGACGTGCGATCCCCGCGCTCCTGGCCGCGTGCGTGCTGCTCGTCGTGCCGGCCTGCCAGGCCTCGACGACGGGCGCCTCGCCGTCGAGCCCGGCAGGGGACCCGACCGGGTCGCCGAGCGGCTCGCCCTCGGAGCCCGACGACGCGACCCCGACCGTCGGACCGGACAGGACGGTGTCCTGGTGGCAGGGAGAGGCCGGGGTGCAGGTCGACGGGGTGCGGGCGCTGATCCCCGAGGGGTACCACGACGGTCACCTGCGGGAGGGCTACGCGTTCCTCGGCTACCACGAGGGCGGGCTCGTGGACTGGCTGACGATGGTCGCGCCGGTGCAGGTCTCGACGGCCCCGCCGGAGGAGACGGCGGAGCTCCGCCCGGCGCCCGCGGACATCTACGCGTTCCTGACGGAGTCGGACCCGGAGGCGGTGGAGGTGCTCGGGTCTGTCGACGTCGACGGCACTCCGGCGCCGGTCGTGCGCACCGACGGCGACCTCACCCTGTGCCCGCAGCCGGGGAGTCCCCAGCCGTGCCGCTACAACACGGCGGCGCGGTTCTACGTCCTGGTCCCGTACGCCGGCGGCACCCTCGTGGTCGAGGGGGAGTCCGCGGTCACGGCGGCGGGCAGGACCGACGACCAGGTCGGGCAGCTCCTGGGCGAGCTGCAGGAGTGGGCGGCCACCGTCGAGCTGCCCTGACCGCCCGCCCGCTCGGAGGCGCGCGTGCACGTCGGCTCCCCGCGTCGCGACGCGTCTGCTCGGGCCGCACGACGGTCTCCCGGGCGTGCGACGGGTGCGCAGATGCCGAGGTGCGACACGCTCGCCGCGCGCGACGGGGTCGCGGACAGGACAATCGCGTCCGTGACCGACACCGCGACCGACCCCACCGAGCCGGCCCCGCAGCAGCGCGACGGCGACAAGCCCCTGCGCACGGCGGTGGTCGTCAACCCCAACCGGGTCGAGGGCACCGACGAGCTCCGGCAGGCGATCACCGACCAGCTCGCCGCGGCCGGCTGGCCCGCCCCGGCGTGGCTCGAGACGACCGCCGAGGACCCGGGCACCGGGCAGGCGCGGCAGGCGGTCGAGGACGGCGCCGAGGTCGTGCTCGTGTGCGGCGGCGACGGCACGGTGCGCGCGGTCATCGAAGGGCTCGTCGGCACCGACACCGCGCTCGCGGTGCTGCCCGGCGGCACCGGGAACCTGCTCGCGGCGAACCTCGACGTGCCGACCAACGTGCCCGACGGCGTCGACACCGTCCTCGCGCGCGGGCGGCGCCAGATCGACGTCGGCCGCGCCGACGGCCAGGTGTTCGCCGTCATGGCGGGCATGGGCCTCGACGCCGCGACGATGGACGACGCGCCCACCGCGCTCAAGAACAAGGCGGGCTCGATCGCGTACGTCTTCTCGGCGATCAAGCACCTCGCCGACGACGAGATGCACGTCGAGATCGAGATCGACGGTGGCGCGCCGCGTCGCCGTCGTGCGCGCTCGGTGCTGATCGGGAACGTCGGACGCCTCCAGGGCGGGATCACGCTCCTGCCCGACGCCCAGCCGGACACCGGCACGATGGAGGTCGCGGTCCTCGCGCCCAAGAACGTCGGGCACTGGGTGCAGCTGCTCGTCGGCATCGCGCTGCGCCGCAAGCGCGTGCCGGCGCGCGAGATCGTGCGCGGCTCGCACGTCGTCGTCCGGTGCGACAGGCCGCAGCCGCGCCAGCTCGACGGCGACGTGCTCGACCCGGGTCGCACGCTCGAGGTGACCGTCGAGCCGCGCAGCCTGTGGGTCTGCGTCCACCAGCCCGACACGTCGCCCGACCTCGCCGAGGGCGGCCCGCACCACTGAGGCGCACCGCGGGCCCGTGGCGACCGCCGTGCGGGCCGACGGGCGGGAGGACCGCCGGCGAGCAGGGCGTCGGCGGACCGGACCTCAGCGGAGCGTGACGAGTCCCGTGCCGTCGTCGACCGGCAGCGTGCCCTGGACCGTCGCGGTCACGGTCATCGAGCGCAGCGTGAGCGAGCCCCCGTAGTACGACATGAACGCGGTGTCGGTCGCGTCGCGGCCCGTCGCGATCCGCACGAACGACTCGCGCGGCGCGAGCCGGGTCGCGTCGACGACGTGCCAGCCGCCGTCGACGTACGCCTCGGCCACGGCGTGGAAGTCCATGGGCTTGAGGCCGGGCGCGTAGACCGACACGAGCCGGGCGGGCACGTCCTTCGCGCGCAGCAGCGCGACGACGAGGTGCGCGAAGTCGCGGCACACGCCGCGCCGCTTGAGCAGCGTGTCGGTCGCGCCGTCGGTCGGCAGGCTCGACCCGGACAGGTAGGTCACGTGCCCGGCGACCCACGCGACGACCGCGTCGAGCAGCTCGACGCCCTCGAGGCCGCGGAACTGGTCGCGCGCGAACGCGAGCAGGCGGTCGGAGTCGGCGTACCGGCTGGGGCGGCGGTACTCGACGAGGTCGATGTCCTCGACCGCGGGAGCGTCGGCCTGACCGATCACCGTGGCGGTGTAGTCGACGACCAGCCGTCCGGCCGGCGCGAGCACGCGGTGGGTGCGACCGCCGTGCGGTCCCTTGATCTCGACGACGTCGAGCGGGCCGTCCTCGTGGCGGACGGCGAGCTGTTCGGAGCGGTCGTGGGCGCCGTCCGCGACGGCCACGGCGAGCAGCAGCTCGAGCGGCTGCCGCACGTCGATCGACAGGTGGGAGGTCACGGTGCGCAGCACGACCGCACGGGTCCTTTCCCGGCACTCTGCGGCCGGAACATCGAGGGGGCGACGGCAAGTGTGAGGCTCGCGGGGCGATCCGTCCAGCGGGGGTGCCGGCGGTCGCGTTCGCGCAGGTCAGAGGCCTGCGGGTGCGGGTGCGGCGCGGCCGTCGCACAGTGGCTCGGACGGCGTGCGGGCAGGCGTGCCACGAGGTGTGCGGTGCGGTGTGCGGCGAGGTGTGCGGCGACGGCGGAGGGGGACGCGTGGCGACGCGGAGGGTGAGCGGTGCGCGGGTGGCCGCGTCGAGCACGTGGGTCGACCCCGAGGGGGTGCGGCGGCCCGCCGGTGACGTGCACGCATGGCTGCCGGGCACCAACCAGACGGTGTGCGGGCTGCCGCTCGCGCGCGC
>NZ_JAAXOY010000365.1 GCF_012396155.1 Cellulomonas septica
GAGCCGGGGGCCGACCGCGCTCGCGCACGGTCGGCCCCCGGCGCAGGTCACGGCAGGCGGTAGTCGGTGGTGAGCACCGCGCCGCGGTGCGGCTTGTAGAGGTCGTAGCCGCGCGAGTCGCACTGCAGCCCGCCGTTGATGCAGTGGCGGACGAGCGCCGCGAGCGTCGCGGGCTCCCACGCGTTGACGAAGTCGTAGTGCCACCGCCACGCGTCGCCCATCGACATCGTGACGTCGGACAGGTCACCGCTGACCGGCCAGAACACCTTGTACTCGAGCATCGGGACGGCCACCGGGTGCGTCGACGGGCACACGCCGCCGAGGGGATACGCCATGTGGCTGCGGTGGTCCGCCGAGTCGAGGTGCACGCCGTCCCAGCAGCTCGGCGACTGGTAGCGGATGTTGACCTGCGTCCCCGGCGGGCACCAGGCCGGCAGCGACACGTTGAACGCGCTGTCGCCGCACTCGTAGCCCTCGACGAACCCGGGCGCGGCCCGGAACGACGCGGGCGTCGCCATCATGTCGCCCGCGACGAACCGGAGCCCGGTCGGGAACGGCACGACCTTCGTGTAGTCCTCGATCCCGGACTTGTAGTAGAAGGTCTGCTCCCAGGTGGACACCACGGGCTGCCCGGCGCGCAGCACGGTCGGGAACCAGTAGGCCGAGTGGTCGGCCGGCACGCGGCAGGTGGTCGCGCCGCGCAGCAGGGAGTCGGGCGTCGAGTACGCGTTCGTGGTGACGTTGCCCGCGAACGTGTGCAGGTGCGACGCGCCGGGCCGGCCCGGGAAGACGATCGGGTCGTCCGACGCGACGTGCGACGGCTCGCAGTTGGCCTGGAACTCGTGGTGGGACACGTAGTCGTCGGCGCGGGCGGGTGCCGCGGGGGCGACGAGCGCGGCCGCGAGTCCCGCGAGGACCGTGGCCGCAGCCGCCAGGACCGCGGTGGCCCTCGTCGTGCGGTGCGTGAGGTGGCGCATGGTGATGGCTCCTTCCGTCAGGCGTAGACGCCGAGCTCGTAGAGGGAGTACCCGTAGGCGGTGCCCCGGGCGGTGCCGTGCACCCGCACGTAGCGGGCGCTGCCCGCGACCGCGAGGGTGTCGACGTCGCCGTCGCCGGTGGTGACGGTCGTGAGCGTCGTCCAGGCGGTGCCGTCGGTCGACGTCTCGACGCGGTAGCCCTTGGCGTACGCGGACTCCCAGACGAGCTGGACGCTCCGGAAGGAGCGGACGGAGCCGAGGTCGACCTGGATCCACTCGTCGTCGGACCAGTTCGACGCCCACCGCGTGGCGTAGCTGCCGTCGGTCGCCTGCCCGGGCGTCCAGTTGCCGTTCCACGGGTCGAAGGACGACGCGGTCGCGGGCCGGCCGAGCGCGATGTTCGTGCCGGCGACGGCGGGCGGGACGACGCGGAATGAGCGCGTCTCGACGCCGACGTTGCCCTTGCCGTCCTCGGCGAACACGTAGACCTTCCACACGCCGAGCTGCTGCGGCGCGGTCACGCTGAACGTGCTGCCGCTGCGGGTGGACTGCGCGCCGGACAGGCCGCCCGAGCCGTTCACGTACTTGCTGTTGAGCAGCACGTGGTACGTGATCGGGTCGCCGTCCGGGTCCGTCGCGGTCGCGTTCACGGTGAACGTCGAGCCCGCGACGACCGACCCGCTGTTCGCGACGGTCATGCCGCTGAACGTGGGCGGCGTGTTCGTCCCGGGCGCGGCCGCAGAGCCTCCGTACGCGCGGGCGAGCGCGTAGTACGACAGCCGTCGGTTGCCGCCGGGGGAGACGTTGAACCAGATGCCGCCGAAGTCGCCCTCGTCGCCGTAGTGGAACATCGTCGCGCCGAGCGCGACGCCGGCGTGCGCGCGGACGCAGTCCCACGCCCGCGTGTAGCCGGCAGCGTTGTCGGCGTCCGTGCCCTGGTCGGGCACGCCGTTGGCGTCGTCGTCGACCTCCCACTCGCCGGCCGGGCCGCTCTCCGTGATCAGGTACGGCTTGTCGTACCCGCCGGCGACCCATGTGGCCTTCGCGTCGCACACCGCGTCGTAGGCGTTGAGGCCGTAGAGGTCGAGGTCGGGCGCGCTCGCCTTGTAGTACGGCCACGCGCCGGTCCACGCGTCGGTCGACGTCACGGGGTGGTTCGGGTCGATCTGGTGGATGCGCTGCGCGGCCAGGTTCACGAACGCCGCGTACGCGTGCCGCTGCGCCTCGAGCTCCGCGCCCGAGTAGCAGTTCCCGAGACCGAGCAGGGACTCGTTGCCGACGTCCCACAGCAGCACGCCGGGGTGGTCCTTGTACGCGGTCGTCCAGGTCACGACGTCCTTGAGCGCCGCGTCCTTGTACGCCTGGTCGGTCACGTAGTTCGGGCAGCCGCCCGACCCGGGGCCGCCGCCCGGCGCGAGCCAGAAGCCCGCGACGGTACGCATGCCCGCGGCGGCCACCGCGTCGAGCAGGACCTTCGAGCCCCCGTCCGTGCCCCACGTGCGGACCGTGTTGACGCCCAGGGCCTTGAGCCGGTCGGCGTGCTGCGCGAACGCGCCCGCGGGCGGACCCCACGTGATGCCCTTGACGAGCCACGGCTGGCCGTTCACGAGCAGCGACCACGCGCCCGTGGTGCCCGCGACCCGCACCTTGCCGTCGGCGGGGCCGGTCGGCGTCGGGTCGGGCGTCGGCGTCGCCGTGCCGCCGCCGGTCACCTGCACGCGGACGTCCCAGAGCGAGAAGCCGTACCCCGTGGCGCGCGTCTGGAGGTCGAGGCGGACGTACCGCGCCGTCCCGCTCACCGTGAGGCGCTGCGTCCCGCCGGTGCCGTCGGTGACCGTCGCGAGCGGTGTCCACGTCGTCCCGTCCGTCGAGCCCAGGACACGGAACGTGCGCGCGTACGCGCCCTCCCACGCGAGCTCGACGCGGCACACGGAGCGCGCCGACCCGAGATCGACCTGCCACCACTGGCCGTCGGCGAAGGCGCTCGACCAGCGGGTGCCCCCGTCGCCGTCGACGGCGAGCCCGGCGGCCGTGCCCGCGCCCTGCTCCGACGACGACGCCGTCGCCGGCCGTCCCTGCGCGACGTCGGCGGTGCCGCACGTGCCGGTCGGGGTGGGCGTGGGCGTCGTGCCGCCCGGGGTGCCGTACACCTGCAGCTCCCACAGCGAGTACCCGTAGCCGGTCGCGCGCTTCGTGCCGACGAGCCGCACGTAGCGGCCGGTCCCGTCGACGGTGAGCGTCTCGGTGCCACCCGTCCCCGTCGTGGTCGAGTGCAGCGTGCGCCACGTCGTGCCATCGGTCGACACCTCGACGCGGTAGCCCGTCGCGTACGCCGACTCCCAGCGGAGCGTCACGCGCTCGACCTGCGCGCTCGCGCCGAGGTCGACGCGCAGCCACTGGTCGTCGGAGCGTGCGCTGGCCCAGCGGGTCGTGGTGACGCCGTCGGTCGCCGCGGACGCGGGCGTGTAGTCGGCGCTCTCGACGGACGACGCCGTCGTCGGTCGGCCCTGCGAGAGCAGCGTCGGCTCGGCCTGCGCGGCGGTCGCGGGCAGGAGCGTCGCGGTCGCGACCAG
>NZ_JAAXOY010000366.1 GCF_012396155.1 Cellulomonas septica
CGACGCGACCGGGACCGCGCTGCTCACGGGCGCGGGCGCCCGACCGGGCGGTGCGGCTGCCCCCGCGGGCACGGCGACCCTCGTCGCCAACGACGGGAAGACGCGGACGTTCGAGCCCGGCACCGACGACGAGGCCGCGGACGACGACGGGTGGGACGGCTGGTCGCAGGACGAGGACGGCTGGTCCGACGAGGAGGACCCCGAGGGCGTCGAGTGGATCCAGGACGACCTCGACGCGTCCGAGGAGCCCGGCCCCGAGGGGTCGGGGTACGTGCGCCCGCCCACCGAACGGCGATGGGGCACCCTGCTCGCCGCCGGGCTGCTCGTGGGCGGCGCCGCGGGCACCCTGTTCCCGGGCGCCACGCTCGTCGTGGTCGGTGTCCTCATGCTCGTCGTCCGCACGTTCGGCACCGCCGTCGAGTCGATGCACACGCGGCGCGAACGGTCCGGCGTGCGCCGCTCCGACGTCCCCGTCACCGTCGCCGCGGGACCGTGGCACCTGCTGCGCGCGACCGCCGGGCTCGTGCCGTCGCTCGTCGTCGGCGCGAGCGTCGCGGTGGTCGTCGTGGGGGTGCTGTGGTGGCTGCTCGACTCGGGGCGCTGGACGATCGACGGCTCCCCGTCCGGGCTGCCCGTGCAGGGGCTCACGGCCTCGCTCGTCGTCGGCGCGCTGGTCCTGCTGGCCGTGCTCGTCGTGTGGTGGGGGCCGCTGTCGAGCATGACGCGCGTCGGCGCGCGCCGGACGCTCGCGGTCGTCGCCCCGGGTCGGCTCGGGGCGCTCGTGGCCGTCGTCGTGCTGCTCGCCGCCGCGGCCGTGCTGGTCGCCCTGCTGCTCGACGGTCGCCCGATCACCTGGTGGCCGCTCCCGACGCCGACGATGCCCTGACCACGCGTCGCGCGTCGCCGGACGCCGAGGGCGGCCGCGCTCCGGCGTCGCACCGTGGCGTCCGCCGCGTCCGACCGTTCCGACCCGGCCGGTCCGCACAGGTCCTGGCCCTACGCTGTCCCGCATGCGCGCACGACGAGCCCCGCTCGCGGACTCGCGCGCGCTCGTCGCCGTCGCCGGGCTCGCCGCCCTGCTCGGGCTCGCGATCGCCCTGTCCGGCCGGGTGCTGCTGCACCAGTGCGTGTCCGCCGTCGGCGTCGGACCGTGGGGCGTGCGGCTCCTGCTGCTGAGCGACGCGTCCGACTGCCCCGACGGCACCTACGCGTTCGGTCCCGCCGCCGGCGGTGCCGTGCTGCTGCTCAGCGTCGCCATGCCCGTCGTCCTCACGCACCTCGCGCTCGCGGCGGGCGGGCTCGGCGCGTCGGTCGTCGTCGCCCGCGCCGCACGCGGGGTCACCCGCCTCCTGCGGCGCTGGGTCGTCCGTCTCGACGACGCAGCCGTCCAGCTGCCCGTCGGCGTCGCGGCACCCGTCGACCGCGCCGCGCCGGTCCTGCGGGACCGCCTGCGCGTCGCCGTCCTCCCGGTCCGCGGACCACCGGTCACCGTCTCCGCCGTCTGACCGACCCGCCCGACCCCTCTTCTTCCCGGACCAGGAGTACCCATGCCCACGAACGACCCCCGCCCCACCAAGGCGGTCCGACGCGACGAGGCGCGCGCCAAGGCCGCCCAGATGCGCGCCGAGCAGGAGCGCAAGGCCAAGCGGAACCGCATGCTCGCGATCGGCGGCCTCGTGCTCGCCGTGCTCGCGCTCGGTGCCGTCGTCTTCTTCATCGTCAACCAGTCGAAGGAGCGCGCCGAGGCCTACGGCAGCGTCACGTACGGCAGCGGCGAGGAGGGCCTGGTGGCCCCTGCGCTCGCGGACGTCGAGGCCCCCGCACCCGCGAACGACGAGGGCGGGATCCCCGTGAGCCCCGCCGGCGTCGGCGAGCAGGGCGACGACGACACCGTGCTGTCGATCTACTTCGACTTCATGTGCCCCGTCTGCGGCCAGTTCGAGCAGACCAACGGCGAGGACGTGAAGGCCCTCACCGAGACCGACGGCGTCACCGTCGCGTTCCACCCGCTCGCGTTCCTCGACCACTTCTCGCAGGGCACGTTCTACTCGACGCGCGCCGCGAACGCGTACGCCGTCGTCGCCGACGAGTCGCCCGAGCACCTGGTCGACTTCATGTCCGCGCTGTACGCCGAGGACACCCAGCCCGCCGAGGGCAGCTCGGGCCTGTCGGACGCCGAGCTCGCCGAGATCGCGCAGGGCGTCGGGGTCTCCGAGGAGGTGACCGGGAAGTTCACGTCCACGGTGACCGGCACCTACGAGGTCGAGGCCGACGGCGAGACCACGACGAAGGACGGCGAGTGGCGCACGTTCGCGCCCTGGGTCAAGGCCGCCTACGCGTCTGCCCAGCAGCAGTTCCCCGACCTCGGCACGCCGTACATCCTCATCGACGGCGTGAAGTGGGAGGGCAACTGGCAGCAGCCGGGCGCCCTGCGCGCCGCCGTGGAGCAGGCCGCCGCCGCCAAGGGCTGACGCCCTCACTGCAGCACCGCCGACGGGCGGGCCGGACCCCGCGAGGGGCTCCCGGTCCGCCCGTCGGCGCGTCCGGCGTCGTGCGGCGCCGACCTGCGTCGCCGCGCCGTCCTGCGTCAGGCCGCGCGAGGGGCACCGGTACGCTGTCCCCGCCCGCCTCCTTAGCTCAGTCGGCCAGAGCACCTGTCTTGTAAACAGGGGGTCGTCGGTTCGAATCCGACAGGGGGCTCCACGCACCCGCCGCGCGAGACGCGGCGTACCGCACGAGAATCGGACGGGTCCGCAAGCCCCGGTGCCGGTGCGCGCGTCCTGCTCCGCCGGCCCGCGGAGAGGAGACCCTCGTGACCTACCGCATCGGCTACTTCGTCGGCAGCCTGTCGAGCAGCTCGATCAACCGCCGCCTCGCGCAGGCGCTGATCGCGCTCGCGCCCGACGAGCTCGAGTTCACCGAGATCCCGATCGGCGACCTCCCGCTCTACAGCCCCGACCACGACGCGGACTACCCGGCGCCGGCGCGTGCGCTCAAGGACGCGATCGAGGCGTCGGACGGGATCCTGTTCGTGTCGCCCGAGTACAACCGGAGCATCCCCGGTGCGCTGAAGAACGCGATCGACTGGGGGTCGCGGCCGTGGGGGACGAACTCGTTCGCGCGCAAGCCGACGGGGATCGTCGGGGCGTCGATCGGTGCGGTCGGGACGGCCGTCATGCAGTCGTCGATGCGCAGCGTCCTGAGCTTCCTCAACGCGCCGCAGCTCAACTCGCCCGAGGTGTACATCCAGGTCACCGAGCAGACGTTCGGCGACGACGGGTCGGTCGCGGACTCGTCGCTCGAGCAGTTCCTGCGGCACTACATGGAGGAGTACGGCTCGTTCGTGGAGCGCGTGCTGTCGGTGACGGCACCGGGGCACATCGGCGACCGGGAGCAGTGACGGGTCGCGGCTGAGCCCGGCCGGCGGCGACGGGGGCGCGCGGTGGGAGCCGGGTCGTGTGCTCGGTCCACCCCGCACCGTCGAACCAGCGCAGGACGCCAGGCGTCACACCGTCGGCGTACCACCCGGGCGCATGCT
>NZ_JAAXOY010000367.1 GCF_012396155.1 Cellulomonas septica
CGGGCGACGCGCCGCTCGACGCCGAGCGCGGCCGCGACGACGAGCCGTTCGACCCCGCGCAGGCGCTCGCGGTCATCGCCGCCGGGCGACGCTCCGCGTTCGCCGCCTACCCGTCGGGCACGTTCCTCTTCCTGCTGTGGGGCACCGTGTGGCTCGTCGGGTACGGGCTCATGTGGCTCTCCGCGAACGCCGACGGCACGCCGTCGGGGCTCGCCGCGGGCGTCGCGATCACCCTCGGCGTCCTCGGCACGGTCGGGACGCTGTGGCACGTGCTGCACCGCAGTCGCGGGCTCGTCGGCGCGACCGCCCGCACCGGCGCCCTGTACGGGTGGTCGTGGGGGATCGGGTTCGTCACCCAGGCGCTGATCGTCACCGCGCTCGCCGACGCCGGCGCGCCGCCCGAGGTGTCGGCGCTCGCGGGCAACGCGCTCGCGGCGCTCGTCGTCGGCCTCCTCTACCTGGCGGGCGGGGCGCTCTGGGACGACCTGCCGATGTACCTGCTCGGCGGCTGGATCGCCGTCGTCGGGGGAGCGAGCGCGCACGTGGGCCTGCCCGGCACCTACCTCACGATGTCGCTCGCCGGTGGCGGCGGGATGCTCGTCGCCGGCACGTACGTGGCCGTCCGGGAGCGGCGGAGGCGCCGTGCCTGACGCCCCGCTCGACCCCGTCATCCACACCGAGGCGCGCCTGCGCGTCGTGTCCGCGCTCTCCGCGCTCAGCCGCGGCGACCGCATCAGCTTCCCGCGGCTGCAGCAGCTGCTCGACATGACCGCGGGCAACCTCTCGACCCATCTGCGCCGACTCGAGGAGGCGGAGTACGTGACCATCACCAAGACCCACGAGGGCCGGACACCGGTGACCTACGTGGAGCTCAGCGACACCGGGCGCGCCGCGCTCGCCCGGTACACGCGCGCGCTGCGCGACCTGCTCGGGGGGCGGCTGTGAACGCCGTCCTCGAGCTCCAGCACGTGACGCGCCGGTTCGGTGCGGTGACCGCGCTCGACGACGTGAGCCTCGGGGTCGAGCACGGCGAGCTCGTCGGCCTGCTCGGGCCGAACGGCGCGGGCAAGACCACGCTGCTCAGCCTCGTCAGCGGCCTGCGCAAGCCCGACAGCGGCACCGTCCGGCTGTTCGGCGGCGACCCCCGCGACGCCGCGTCCCGCATCGGCCTCGGCACGACGCCGCAGGAGACGGGCCTGCCCGCGACGCTCACGGTCGGCGAGGTCGTCGACCTGGTCGGCGGCCACTACCCGGACCCGATGTCGCGTGCCGAGGTGCTGGGCCGCTTCGGCATGACCGACCTCGTGAAGCGCCAGACGGGTGGGCTGTCGGGCGGTCAGAAGCGGCGGCTCGCGGTCGCGCTCGCGCTCGTCGGGCGGCCGCGGCTCGTCCTGCTCGACGAGCCGACGACGGGCCTCGACGTCGAGGCGCGGCACATCCTGTGGCAGGCGCTGCGCGACTACCACGCCGACGGCGCGACGGTCGTCCTCACGAGCCACTACCTCGAGGAGGTCGAGGCGCTCGCCGAGCGCGTCGTCGTGGTCGGCGGCGGGCGCATCCTCGCCGACGACACCCTGCAGGCCGTGATCGGCCTCGTCGGGCTGCGGCGCGTGCTGCTCACGCTCCCCGCCGCGTCGCCGCTCGACCCGGGGGTGCTGCCGGGCGCGCACACCGCCCAGGCCGAGGACCACGCGGGCGGCCGCCGCTGGACCGTGCTCGCCGAGGACGCCGACGCGTTCGTCCGCGCGCTCGTCGGCACCGAGGCGCCGTTCACCGACCTGGAGGTGCGCGGCGCGTCGCTCGAGGAGGCGTTCCTCGCGCTCACCGAGCGGGGCGGCGCGGCGGGTGCCGACCCGGGTGCGACCGACCGGTCCCGCCGTGACGACGACGTCGAGGAGGTCCTCCGATGACCACGACCACCGCGTCCCGACCGGTCGCGCGCGTGCGACCGTTCTGGCCGCTCGCGCTCCTGCACGCCCGGCTCAACTTCATCGAGACCGTGCGTATCCCCATCGCGGTGCTCGGCAACCTGCTCTTCCCCGCGCTCGCGCTGCTGTTCTTCGTCGTGCCGCAGCGTGCCGTCGCGGAGGACCCGCTGGTCGCGACGGCCGCGGTCACGCAGCTCGGCACGTTCGCCGTGATGTCGACGTGCCTGTTCACGTTCGGCGTCGGCGTCGCCGAGGACCGTGCGCTGCCGTTCGACCCGTACCTGCGGACCCTGCCCGCCGGGGCCGGTCCGCGGCTCGCGGGGCGCGTGCTCAACGGCGTGCTGTGGGCGTACCTCGCGCTCGTGCCGCTCGTGCTCATCGGCGCGCTGCTCACGGAGGCCGTCCTGCCCGTCGGGCGGGCGCTCGCGGCGGTCGTGGTCGTGCCGCTCGTCGCGGTCCCGTTCCTGCTGCTGGGCGTCGCGATCGGCTACCGCATGTCGTCGAAGGCCGCCATCGCCGTCGTGCAGGCGACGCTGTTCCCGCTCGCGTTCGCCGGCGGGCTGTTCCTGCCGCCCGAGGCGTTCCCGACGTGGCTCGACGCGATCTCGAAGGCGCTCCCGTCGCGCGCGGCCCGCGACCTCGCCGTCCAGGCGACCACGGGCTACGACGCGTACGCGTGGGCGGTGCCGGTGCTGGTCGGCTGGACCGTGCTGTTCGCGGTTCTCGCTGCCCTGGCGTACCGCAGCGACGAGGGCCGCCGCTTCCGCTGACCCTCGCGACACGACGACGGCCCGGTCCCACGGGGGAGCCGGGCCGTCGCGCTGTCGCCGTCAGGCGAAGGTGCGCAGGCGCAGGGAGTTGCCGACGACGAGGACCGACGAGAACGCCATCGCGGCTCCCGCGATCATCGGGTTGAGCAGCCCCAGCGCCGCGAGCGGGATCGCCGCGACGTTGTACGCGAACGCCCAGAAGAGGTTCTGCCGGATCACCGACAGGGTCTTCCGCGACAGCCGCACCGCCTGACCGGCCGTGCGCAGGTCGCCGCGGACCAGCGTGAGGTCGGCCGCCTCGATCGCGACGTCGGTGCCCGTGCCCATCGCGAGGCCCAGGTCCGCCGTCGCGAGCGCCGCGGCGTCGTTCACGCCGTCGCCGACCATCGCGACGCGTCGCCCCTCGGCCTGCAGCCGCTGGACCTGCGCGACCTTGTCCGCGGGGAGCACCTGCGCGATCACGTCGTCCTCGGCGATCCCGACCGACCGCGCCGCGGCGCGCGCGGCGCCGAGGTTGTCGCCGGTCAGCAGCACGGGACGCAGCCCGAGGGCCCGCAGCTCGGCGACGGCCTGCGCCGACGTCGCCTTGACCGGGTCGCGCAGGACCAGCACGCCGCGTGCGGCGCCGTCCCACGCGACGACGACCGCGGTCGCGCCGTCGTCCTCCGCGCGACGGACCACGTCGTCGACGGCGTCGGTGGTGACGCCCTCGTCGCGCAGCCAGCCGGTGCGGCCGACGAGCACGCGACGCGAGAGCCCGACACCCGAGTGCGCCGTGCGGACGACGCCCGAGACGCCGTGGCCGGCGTGCGCGCGGAAGTCGTGCACCTGGTCGGAC
>NZ_JAAXOY010000368.1 GCF_012396155.1 Cellulomonas septica
GGCCAGGACGACGGGCCCGTACCGGAAGGCGACCCAGTCGGACCCGTCGGGCAGCCGCTCGGCCGCGACGCGGGCGGTCAGCCGCCACGCGAGCACGTCGCCGTCGTGCCAGGTGCGGCGCACGGCGACGTACGGCCCGGGTCCGGGCACGACGGGCACGGGCACGCCGCCGACCGCGAGCTCGAGGTCGCCCACCGCCCACGACGGGCGGCGCACGTGCACCGTGAAGGTCTGCGGCCTGGTCAGGTCGAGCCGGAGCGTCACCTCCCCGCCGGTCGACAGGTCGGGGAGGTCGCTGGTCAGCGTCACGACGGCGCCGCGCGCGGCCCAGCGGGCCCGCACGGGGACGGCGACGTTCACGAGCAGGTAGTCGCCCTCGTCGGGCGCGGCTGCCGGCTGGGTGCCGAGCGCGAGCTCGCCGAGCCGCGCGTACGTCTCGAGCCCCGTGCCGACGCAGCACCAGAACCCGACCTCGGGCTGCGAGTAGACGCGGTAGTGGTCGGGCCGCGCGGGTGTGAAGTACACGAACCCGCCGTCGGGGTGCTGCGCGGACAGCACGTGGTTGACGAGCGCGCGCTCGGCGAAGTCGAGCAGCGCGGGGTCGGGGTCGGTGCGCAGGAGCCGCCGGACCAGCTCGAGCATGTTCGCGGTGTTGCACGACTCCGGGCCCTCGGGCGACGTGAGCGCGCCGCGGAAGTCGTCGACGGGGTGGAAGTGCTCGGACACCGAGTCGCCGCCGAAGACGAGCGACCGCCGGCGCACGACGGTGTCGGCGAACGTCCGTGCGGCGCGGTCCCAGCCGCCGTCGGGGTCGGACTCCGCGAGCGCGGCCCAGCCCACGACCTTCGCGATCTGCGTGTTGGCGTGCAGCCCGTCGAGCTCGTCGCGGCCGTCGAGCAGCGGGTCGAGGAGCGTGCGGTCGGCGAACCGGACCGCCATGGCCCGCAGGTCGGGGCGCCCGGTGAGGTCGGCGAGGTCCGCGAACGCCTCGCACATGCCGCCGAACTCGGTGCGCAGCATCGCGGCGAACTGGTCGTCGTCGAGGCGCGCCGCGACCGGCAGCCACCAGTCCGCGAAGCGCACCGCGACGTCGCGTGCCCGCGTCGCGGTCGGCTCGGGCGCGTACCGGGCGGCGTCGACCAGCCCGGCGACGGTCTTGTGCAGGTTGTACCAGGGGACCCACGCACCGTTGAGGCCGAACGAGTCGGCCGACAGGTCACCGGCCGCGATCCGCTCGAACAGCGCGACGCCGTGCGGCACGCCCCCGACGTACCCGGTGCCGAGCGCGTCCTGGCACGTGGCGAGACCGTCGACCAGGTCGGCGGCGAACCGGGCCGCGCGCGCGTCACCCGTCGCGGCCCACAGCAGGCTGGCGGCCGAGAGCGCGTGGCCGCCGACGTGCCCGTCGAGCCCGGCGGACTCCCAGTTCCCGTACGGCTCGGCGACGGGCGGCAGCCCGGCCTCACGGCGGTAGGGCGCGAGCAGGCGCTGCGGGTCGTGACGCAGCAGGTACGCGAGGTCCGTCTGCTGCGCGGCGCGGAACGGGCCGTCGAGCAGGCGGACGTCGGACAGCGGGAGGAGATCCACGGGTGCTCCGGGTGCCAGGTCAGCGGGGTGGGGTCGGGACGGGACGGGCCGGGTCAGGCGGGGTCGAGCGCGAACCAGCGGACGCCGTGCGACGCGACGACGACGTCGAGCGCGCCCTCCACCTGCACGGGCTCGTCGGCGCGCCACAGGTCGGTCGCGCGCCACGGCCGGCGGGCCGCGACGGCACCCACGACCGAGGCGAGCGGCACGGTGAGCCGGCGCTCCGTCGGCCCGGTCCAGAAGACGGCGACCCAGCTCGTGTCGTCGTCGCCGGCCGCGGCGGTCCACACGACGACCTCGCCGTCGTCGACGGGCTCGCGGACGATCTCGCGGTTCTCGGTGCTGCGCGCCAGCACGGTCGCGAGCGCGGGGTTGGCGAGCAGGTCGAGCGTCGCGTCGTCGGTCTCGGGCAGGTGGCCGCCGACCATGAGCGGTGAGCGGCCCTGGACCCAGAGGGTCAGCAGCGTGCGCTGCTCGTCGGGCGTGAGGCGGCTGTCGCGCGGCTCGCCGCGCTCGGCGCGCACCCCGATCCGCCCGAGCGGCAGCATGTCGGCGTCGGCCCACCCGCCGGGCCGCTGGTACGGCGCCCACCGGGCGAGGCGCGCGAGCTGGGCGTGCACGTCCTCCCACCGGTCCCAGAGGTCGTCGCTGATGCGCCACATCTGGGCGTGCTCGCGCAGGTGGCCGAGGTGCGTGGTCGACAGGTGCGTGCCGGGCGACAGCGACAGGACGATGTCGCGACCGCTGCGCGCGATCGCACGCGCGACGGCCTCGACGTCGCGGTCGTGGTACGGCGCGAGCATGTCGTCGACCTTGAGGAAGTCGACGCCCCAGTCGGCGAGCTGGCCGATCAGCGCGTCGTACCAGGCCTGCGCCCCGGGGTGGTCGTGGTCCACGCCGACGTTGTCGGGGTTCCACGCGCACGCGTCGTCCGGGGCGGCGATCTCGCGTGCCGTCCACGAGGTGCCGTGGATCGGCAGGTCGCGCTCCACGGCGAGGCGCGGGATGCCCCGCATGAGGTGCACGCCGAAGCGCAGCCCCATGCCGTGCACGGCGTCGGCGAGCGGCGCGAACCCCGCGCCGCCCGCGGCCGACGGGAAGCGGTTCGGGGCGGGCAGCTGGCGGCCGTGGTCGTCGAGCACGAGCGGGGCACCGTCGTTATATCCGTGCGCGCGGGCGGTCGGGTCGTACCAGGCGATGTCGACGACGACCGTGTCCCAGCCCGCGGGGAGCAGGCGGTCGCGCAGCACCGTCGCGTTCGCGAGGACCTCGTCCTCCGTGACGGTCGTGCCGAAGCAGTCCCAGCTGTTCCACCCCATCGGGGGCGTCGGGGCGAGCCGTGCGGTGCGGCGCTCACGTCGGGGGGTGGGGGCGTCGGGGTCGACGGTGGTCACGGCGGCTCCTCTCGGCACCCCGTCGGCGGTGACCGGGGTAGGCTGCGCACCACCGTACGACACATTTCTAACGTTGTAGAGCACCCGTCCGCCCGCAGGGCCGCACGGGTGCGGCGGCTAGGCTCGCCGCGTGACGCCCGGGATCCACGCCGTCGGCCTGGTGCTCCGCCAGCCCACCCGGCTGCTGGGGCTCGAGGCCTTCTCCATGCAGCTCATCGCCGGCATCGAGGAGTCGCTCTCCGCCGAGGGCCGCTCGCTCCTGCTGCACATCGTCGGGTCGCTCGACGCCGAGCTCGCGACCTACCGCCGCTGGGCCGAGCAGCACCAGGTCGAGGCCGTCGTCCTGCACAACCTCACGGTCGACGACCCGCGCCTCGACGCGCTCGCCGGCCTCGGCGTCCCCGCGGTCGTCGTCGGCGGCCCGTCGCGCGACCTGCCCGTCGCGAACGTGTTCGTCGACAACGCCGCCGAGGCGCACGAGGCCGTCGAGCACCTCGTCGCGCTCGGCCACCGGCGCGTCGCGCGCGTCACCGGCCCGCACGACCTCGC
>NZ_JAAXOY010000369.1 GCF_012396155.1 Cellulomonas septica
CCGGACGTGCAGGAGTGAGGAGCCATGGAGCTGATCGACCACACCGCCGCCGCCGGGACGATCCGGGTCGACGAGCAGGACGGCCGCACGGTCGTCGTCCTCGTCGGCGAGGTCGACGCCGCGCTGCTCGCGAAGGCCGCCGCGCAGGGCTCGGCACGGTGGCTCGGCCCGCAGGACGCCACCGCGACCGTCGCGTCGTCGGTCCGTGCGTATGCCGCCACGGCGGCCGCGGCCGGGCAGACGCCCGTCCTCGTCACGTACGCCATCCCGGACCGCGACTGCGGCGGGCTCTCGGCGGGCGGGTTCGCGACGGTCGGCGAGTACCGGGCCTGGATCGACCAGGTGGCCGCCGGGCTGGTGCGCGCGCAGGCGGTCGTCGTCGTCGAGCCCGACGCGCTGCTGCACCTCGAGCGGTGCGGTGACCGCGACGCGCGTCTCGCGATGCTCCGGTACGCCGTCGGGGCCCTGACGCGTGCGGGTGCCGAGGTCTACCTCGACGCCGCGAGCAGCAACAGCTTCGGGTGGGGGACGTTCGCGCTGCGCGACATGGCGCTGCGGCTGCGGGCCGCGGGCGTCGACCAGGCCGCGGGGTTCGCGGTCAACACGTCGAACTTCCAGCGCTCCGAGCACGAGGTCGCGTACGGGCGCTACCTGTCGGCGCTGCTGGGCGGTGCGTCGTTCGTCGTCGACACGTCGCGCAACGGCACCGGTGCGCTGGCCGGGCCCGACGGAACCGTGTGGTGCAACCCCGCGGGCCGGGCGCTCGGCTCGCCGCCGCGGGCGACGCTCGACGGCCCGCACGTCGCCGACCTGTGGGTCAAGACCGTGGGGCTCAGCGACGGGACCTGCGCGGGCGGTCCCGCCGCCGGGCGGCTGTGGGAGGAGTACCTCCTCGGGCTGGCGTCGCGCGCCGCGTGGTGAGCGACCGCCAGGCCCGAGGAGGCACGTCCCGTCGGGCCTGGGCTCAGCCCGTCATCCGCACGTAGTCGTCGACCAGGCCGACGAACTCCGAGCGCAGGCCGTACGGGTCCTCGCCGAGGGCCTCGCGCGCCCGCTCCCGGGCCCGCGTCGGGCTCGCGTCCGCCGCGTGCTCCGACCGGGAGACCGCCAGACCGAACTCGGCGACGGCCGACGCGAACCGGAAGTCCGCCGTCGGGCGCGTCGTGTACGTGTCCGACCCCGCCGGGAAGACCACCTCGGTGCTCGTGTCCCCGCCCGGCTGCTTGTAGCGGACGTGCACCGTGAGGAAGTCGTCCGAGCCGCCCGGCTCGACGTCCTGGTAGTCGAGGTCGTCCTCCGCCGACGCGCCGTCCGCCGGCACCAGCTCGTAGAACGCCGTCACCGCGTGCCCCGCACCGACGTCGCCCGCGTCCTTCGTGTCGTCGTCGAACTCCTCGTCCTCGAGCCGGCGGTTGTCGTAGCCCAGCAGCCGGTACCGCGACACCGTCGCGGGGTTGAGCTCGACCTGCACCTTGAGGTCCTGCGCGACGACGAACATCGTCGAGTCGAACTCGTCGACCAGGACCTTGCGCGCCTCCTCCAGGGTGTCGATGTAGGCGTAGTTGCCGTTCCCGTGGTCGGCGATCGCCTCCATCGTGACGTCCTTGAGGTTGCCCATCCCGAAGCCCAGCACCGAGACGTAGACGCCGGTCTTCGCGTGCTCCTCGATGAGGTCCGTCACCTGCTCGGGCGTCGACGGGCCGACGTTGAAGTCGCCGTCGGTCGCGAGGATCACCCGGTTGTTGCCGCCCTCGACGAAGTTCTCCGTCGCCAGCTCGTACGCCGTCTCCAGCCCCGCCGCGCCGCCCGTCGACCCGCCGGCCCGCAGCTCGCGCAGGATCCCCACCAGCTCACGGCGGTGGTCGCCCGGCACCGAGTCGGCGAGCACCCGGTTGTCGCCCGCGTACGTGACGATCGACACCGTGTCGTCCTCGTCGAGCTGCTCGACCAGGAGCGCGAACGACTCCGCGAGGAGCGGCAGCTTGTTCGGCTCGTCCATCGACCCGGAAACGTCGAGCAGGAACACGATGTTGTTGCCGCGGCTCGTCGGCTTCTCCGCGGTCGCCTGCACGCCGATCATCGCGAGCCGGTGGTCCGGCGCCCACGGCGCGTCGGCGACCTGCGTCGTCACCGTGAACGGGTCCGCCGCGTCCGGGTCCGGCGCCGGGTAGTCGTAGTCGAAGTAGTTGACGAGCTCCTCGATCCGCACCCCCTCCGGCGCGACGCCCTGCCGCAGCTGGCGGCGCAGGTTGCTGTACGACGCGGTGTCGACGTCGGACGAGAAGGTCGACAGCGGGCTCGTCCGCACGTCCTGGAACGGCTGCTCCGGGGAGTCGTCGTACTCCTCCTGGTCGTCCAGGGGGACGTCGCGCCACTCCTCGGAGGAGAACGAGTCGTCGTAGCCGCCCTCGGCCTGCGACATGTCCATGTCCGCACCCGAGTCGCCCGCGCTGCACGCCGCGAGCGCGCCGACGAGGGTGGCCGCCGCCACGACCGCCGTCGCGCGGGTCGACGCCCGCGCCCGCCCTCGCCTGCCCGCCCGCAGCCCTGCCGTCACGAGTGCCCCCGCCGAGATCCGTCCGCGCATCAGTCGCCTCCATTTGTCCGAGGACTGAAGCCTTGCGGCCCGGCACGGGTCACCGCCAGCACAGGCCCGTCACGTGCACATCCCGTTCAGGTCACGACCAGCGGATTTTCAGCGTCGCTCGTGACCGGGCTGAGACACACCTGTGACCAGGCAACTCGCTGCACGACCTGCCGGCGCGCCGCGCCGGTGCGCTCGTCGAGATCCCGTGAGAAATGTCCGGGCAATCATTCACGAAAAGGCGCGCGGTGTCGGCATCAATGGACCTGACAATGCGTCAGGACGAACCGGACAAAGCCCGTCCTGCGCTCATGGTGCGGCCGTGCCGCGGCTACGGCGCGGTGACCGTCCCGTCGAGCACCGACCCCTGCAGGTCCGGGTAGTCGGTCGCCACCGCGCAGTACGCCGACGTCGCGCCCGTCGCCCAGTCGTCCGGGTGCGGGAAGCTCACGTCGGTCCACACCGTCCACTCGTCCAGCAGCTCCGGCGCGGCACGGTCGATCTGCGCGGCGCACTCCGCGAACCCCTCGTCGTACCCGGCGTCGCTCGGGTCCGCGTACGTGTCGACCGGAGCCGACAGCGGCAGCACCGCCACGATCTCGAGCGCGTGCGGCTGGCCGCAGTCCACCGGACCGGCCGTCCCGAGGTCCAGCGCGTTCGGGTACTCCTCCAGGCAGTCGCCGACCACGAGGTCCGAGCGCAGCGTGTAGTCGGGCAGCTCCGCCGACGCGTCGCTCGCGAACTCCGGGTTCGACGCCGCCCACACCGCGAGCCACACCCAGCCCACGAAGACCAGCGTGCTCACCGCGCCCACCACCACGCCCGCGATCGCCATCCCGCGGCCCCGGGTACCGCGCCGGCGGATCCGCCGCAACGCCCCGATGCCCAGGCCGAGGCCGACCGGCCCCGGGACGCCGCCGAGCAGAGATCGGAAG
>NZ_JAAXOY010000037.1 GCF_012396155.1 Cellulomonas septica
AGCCGCGTTCTCGCAACGGCTCGGGGTGTGCCGAAGTCCACCCCGCTCCCCCGCGCCGGATCGGCGTGCGGCTGGCACATTGGGCGGATGCTGATCTGGCCGGGACGCCCGCGCGTGCCTGGGCCCGGTGGTGCCGGCCGAGATCGACCGTGTACCCGCGACCCGGGCGCCCGTCGAGTGCGTCGAGCAGGTCGGCGCGCGCGGTGACGAACGACAGCCCGGGCATGCCCTCGAGGCACTTGTTCGACGTCCCCGCGAGCCAGTCGACGCCCTGCGCGGCGACGTCGACGTCCTCGCACCCGACGCTGCTCACGGCGTCGACGACCAGCGACCGGCCCGCGTCGGCGACGACGCGGGCGATGCCGGCCAGGTCGTTGAGCATCGCCGTGCTGGTCTCGTGGTGCACGAGCGTGACGTGCGTGACCTGCGGCTCCGTGGCGAGCCGGGCCGCGACGTCGCGGGCGTCGAGCGGACGTCCCCACGGCACCTCGAACCGGCGGACGGGGATGCCGTGCGACTGCGCGATCTGCCGCATGCGCTCGCCGTAGTGGCCGTTCTCGAGCGTGAGCACGACGCCGTCGGGCGGCACCGCGCTCGCGACGGCCGCCTCGACCGCGCCCGTCCCGGACGACGTGACCGCGAGCACCTCGGTCGCGATGACCGCACCCGTGGCCGCGTCGACGGCGGTCAGCGTGTAGGTGCCGGCCTGCGCGAGCGTCACGGTGAACGTCACGGACCCGGCGGCGTCGGTCGTCTTGGTGAGCGACTTGGTGCCGGCGATCGTGATCGCGCTGTCCGGGATCGACGCGGGCGCCGTGATGGTGAGCGTCACGGGTGTGTTCGGCGTGTGCTGGATGGTGAAGCTGAACGACTGCCCGGGCGCGGGCGTCGGGTCGGACACGGTCGCGACCACGCTCGGCGCGCGGTAGCCGTCGTCGCCCGGTGCTGCGGTCGCTGCGCTCCCTGCGGACAGGAGCAGGCCGCCCGCGACGAGCGCAGCGGCGATCAGGCGTCGAACGTTCATGTGAGCCCCCTCGGCTTCCCCCAGGCCGTCGGTGCCGCGCACGGACACGGCACCCGCGTTCGACGGTACAACTGCCCCAGGCATCTGGAAAGCGGTGCGCCGCCCGCACTCACGGCTAGCGTGACGGGATGCCGTCCTCCCCCGCCGCGCGACATCGCGTGCTCGTGGCGGCGCTCGTCGTGTACCTCGCGGGGGTCGCCCGGCTGACGCTGTGGCCCGAGCCCGCACCCGACGCGACGTTCGGCCTCGTCAGGACGGTCCTCGCGTGGCTCCAGGACCGTGGGCTCCCGGTGACGTACGCGGGCACCGAGGCGGTCGCGAACGTCGTGCTGTTCGTGCCGTTCGGCCTGCTCGTCGGCGTCCTGCTGCGGCGCCCGTGGTGGGCGGTGGCTCTCGGCGGGGCGACGTCGGCCGCCATCGAGCTCACGCAGCTCGTCGCGCTCCCGTCCCGTGTCCCCACCGTGCAGGACGTCGTCCTCAACACCCTCGGCACGGCTCTCGGCGTCGCGGCGCTGCTCGCGGCCCGCCGCGTCGCGCAGAAGCGGACGGGCCGGGCCCTCCCGGAGGAGGACCCGGCCCGTACCACCGGCTGAGCTGCGATCAGACGCCGAGGGCGTCCTTGATCGGGCCGAGCAGGAAGTACACGACGAACAGCGCGGCCGCGCCCCACATGAGCGGGTGCACGACCTTCGCCTTGCCGAGCGCGAGCTTGATGACGACGAACGCGATGACGCCCGCGCCCATGCCGACGGTGATCGAGTAGGCGAACGGCATGAGGACGATGGTGAGGAACGCGGGGATCGCGACCTCGAAGTTCTTCCAGTCGATGCCGCTGATCTGCATGACCATGAGGAAGCCGACGACGACGAGCGCCGGGGTCGCGGCCTCGAACGGGATGACGTCGACGAGCGGTGCGAGGAACGTCGCGAGCAGGAACGCGACGCCCGTGGTGATCGCGGCGAGGCCCGTGCGGGCACCGTCGCCGACGCCCGCGGCGGACTCGATGTACGACGTGTTGGACGAGACCGAGCCCGCACCACCGGCGGCCGCGGCGAGCGAGTCGACGATGAGGATCTGCTTGGTGCGCGGCGGGTTGCCGTCCTTGTCGAGCAGCCCGGCCTCGCCGCCGATGGCGACCATCGTGCCCATCGTGTCGAAGAAGTCGGCGAGCAGCAGCGAGAAGACCAGCAGGATCACCGCGACGGCGCCGATGCGCTCGAACGAGCCGAACAGCGAGAACTGGCCGAGCAGCGAGAAGTCGGGGGTCGCGACGACCTGGTCGGGGATCGCGGGGGTGTTGAGCTTCCAGCCGCCGGGGTTGCTGCCGTCGGGCGTCGACGGGCCGACCTTGGTGATGGCCTCGACGATGATCGACAGGACCGTGGCGGTCGCGATGGCGATGAGGATCGCGCCCTTGACCTTGCGGACCATGAGGACGATCGCGGTGATGAGGCCGACCGAGAACACGAGCAGCGGCCACGAGCCGAGCGAGCCGGCGATGCCGAGCTCGACGGGCGTCGCGAGGCTCGACGGGATCCGCACGAAGCCCGAGTCGACGAGGCCGATGAACGCGATGAACAGGCCGATGCCGACGGAGATCGCGGTCTTGAGCTCGACGGGGACCGCGCGGAACACGGCCTCGCGGAAACCGGTGAGGACGAGCACGAGGATGATGAGGCCCTCGAGCACGACGATGCCCATCGCGTCCGGCCACGTCATGCCGGGCAGGAACGCGATCGAGTAGGTGACGACGGCGTTGAGGCCGAGGCCCGCGGCGAGCGCGAGCGGGAAGTTCGCGACGGCGCCCATGAGGATCGACATGACGCCCGCGACCAGGGCGGTGGTCGCGGCGACCGCCGCGAGGTTCGGGGCGTCGCCGCCGCCGAGGAACGCACCGTTGCCGCCGTCCGACGCGACGGTGCCGATGATGAGCGGGTTGAGCACGATGATGTAGCTCATCGTGAAGAAGGTGACGAGACCGCCGCGGATCTCCGTGCCGATCGTCGAGCCGCGCTCGGTGATCTTGAAGTAGCGGTCGACCGCGTTGCGAGGTGGCGCCGGAGTCTCGTCCTGCGCGACGGGGGCGGAGGGGGAAGCCATGCGCAGATCGTAGGAGAACGATCGCGTCCGCATGGTGGTTCCCACCGTCCGCAACATGAACGTCACACAGTGACGAGCGCGACGCCCGCCCGGCGGTACCGGGCGGCGCACCCCCGCCGGGCATCATGGTCGCCGTGACCGTCGACCCCGCCGCGCCCGTGCGCGTCCTCACCGTCTGCACCGGCAACATCTGCCGCTCCCCCGCCGTCGAGCGGCTGCTCGCCGCGGGCACGGGCGGCGCGTTCCGGGGGGATGTGGCGACGGGAGGGATCGAGGTCGCGTCGGCCGGCACGCGTGCCGTCGTCGGGTCCGCGATGAGCCCGCAGATGGCGGCCCTGGTCGCGGGCCGCGGGCTGGTCGCCGACCGGTTCGTCGCCCGGCAGCTCGACGCGACCGCCGTCCGGGAGGCCGACGTCGTGCTCGCGCTCACCCGCAGCCACCGGTCCGCGGTCGTCGAGCTCGTGCCCGCGGCGGTGCGCCGCACCTACACGCTGCGCGAGCTCGCCCGGCTGGCCCCGCTCGTCGACCCGGCGCAGCTCGACGCGGCCGGCCCCGCACCCGCCGACCGCCTGCGCGCGCTCGTGACGCTCGCCGCCGCGCAGCGCGGTCGCGTGCACGCGACGCCCGACGAGGACGACGTCGTCGACCCGATCGGCCAGTCGGACGCGCTCTACGCGCGCGTGTTCGACCAGATGGCGCAGGCCGTGGACGTGATCGTCGGCACCCTGCGCCGGTCGTAGGCTTCGCCCGTGCCGTCGCTCCTCGACCGGCTGCTGCGCCCCGAGCGCACGCCGCCCCCGCCCGTGCAGGTGGACCTCGCGCACGTGCTCCTCGTGGGCACCGGCGTGTGGGCGGCCGGGCTCGTCGTCTGCGCGGTCCTCGGCTGGACCGGCGTCACCGACTGGGTCCCCGCCGTGGTGTGCGCGACGGGCGTCGTGATCGGTCTGGGCGCGCTCGGGTGGGCCCGCCTGCGGCGACCGCAGACGGGCCCGACCACCGGGCGCTGACCGGCGTCAGACGACGACGAGCGAGAACCCGCCGCGGCCGTACCCGGCGACGTCGACCTCGAGGTCGCACCGCCGCATGAACGCCGGCACGTGCCGCGCGACGTCCGCGGGCAGCGGGTGACCGGGCTCGTAGACGACGTCGAGCCGGACGTGCGGCGCCCCCTCCGCGTTGAGCAGCGAGCCCAGCACGTTGAGGATCTCGCTCGCGTTCTCGAGCAGGCCCGCGGGCAGCCCGCCGTGGTTCACGGCCTGCTGCGCCATCTTCACCGGGACCAGCCCGAGCGCCCCGCCGAGGTACGCGGCGGCGGCGACGTCGAGCAGGACGAGCGCGGCGACCTGCTGGGTGTCGTCGAGGTACACGCCGACCAGGCAGCCGTCACCCTTGGCGGGGTCCTGGCTCGTCGCACCCGTGAGCACGTCGACCTCGCGGCCGACGAGGCTCTCGAGCAGGTCGCGGACCTCGACGGCACCGGCCAGCGGGGTCTGCGCGCTCATGCCAGCACCGGCTCGATGACCTCGCGGAACGACTCCGCGGTGAACGGCTTGGCGATGAGGAACAGCGCGCCGGCGGCGTCCGCGGTGGCCCGCATCTCGGGCGAGCCCTCGGACGTGACGAACCCGAACGGCGTCTCGAAGCCCTCGGCGCGCAGCGCCTCGAGCAGCTCGATGCCGGACACGTTCGGCATGTTCCAGTCCGACAGGACGACGTCGGGCTCGTCGGCGCGGACGGCCGCGAGGGCTTCCGCACCGTCGGACGCCTCGCGCACGTCCCAGTCGTAACCCGCCTGCCGGAGCGTGCGGATCACGATCTGGCGCATGACGCGGCTGTCGTCGACGACGAGGACGCGGATCATGATCGGTTCCTTCCTTCGGTGCGGCGCCGCGGGACGGTCGGCGCGGCGGTCGTGCCAGGGACGGTGGGGACGGGGCTCACTGCCCGCCCCCGGTCAGGAGCACCCAGAGCTCCACGACGATCGGGCGGCCACGCCACGACAGCGCGAGCTCCTGGACGCGGAGCGCGCCCTCGAGCAGCGGCACGGTGTCGGCGACGGCCGGCAGGCCGAGCTTGGCGGCGTCGGGCATGAGCGCCTTGATGTTGCCGCCGACGACGTTGGCGAGCTCGCCGAACGCGTCGACGAGGTCCTCGTGCGAGACCTCCTCGTCGGCCGGCAGGCCGAGCAGCGCGCGGGCCAGGTCGTGCGCCGTCGCGGTCGCGGTCGTGAGCACCGCGCGGCCGCTCAGCTCGCCGAACAGGTCGACCCACGCGTGCACGGGCTCCTCGACGGCGGGCGTCTCGCCCTCCCAGGCGTTCAGGTGCCCGTCCTCGCCGTCGATCATCGACGCGAACACGTCACGGGCGATGAGCAGGACCTGGTCGGTCGCGACGTCGGTGCTCATGCGGTCTCCTCCACGGGGACGAGGCCGAGCAGGTCGAGCTTCGCCCGCAGCTCCTCGGCGGTGAACGGCTTGATCAGGTACTCGTGCGCGCCTGCCGCGAGCGCGCGCACGATCTGGGACTGCTCGGCCTCGGTCGTGACCATCATGAGCGTCACGCCGCGCCACTCGCGGTTCTTGCGGACGTGCGTGACCAGCTCGAGCCCGTCCATGACGGGCATGTTCCAGTCGACGGTGACGAGGTCCACGGCGCCCTCCTGCTGGAGGGCGTCGAGGGCCTCCTGGCCGTCGGCGGCCTGGGTCGTCGAGAACCCGAGCCCTTCCAGGACGTTCGCGACGATGCGGCGCATCGTCCGCGAGTCGTCGACCACGAGTGCTCTCATCGGCTCTCTCCTCGGACGCTGTCGGACAGCGGGACGGCGGCGACGCGCGCGGACGGCACGACACCGAGGGGGGCTATCGGCGCGGGCGCGAACGACCGCAGGGTGGGCGTGAGCAGGCTGGGGACGGCGGCGGCCCGGTAGACCGCGCCGCGCTCGACGGGCACTCGCTCCCAGCCGTCGTCGAGGCCGATCGTCGTCTCGGCCGCACCCAGGACGAGGAACCCGCCCGGGCGCATGGCCGCGAGGACGCGGTCGAGCACGGCCTGCTTGACGGGCAGGTCGAAGTAGATGAGGACGTTGCGCAGGAACACCACGTCGAAGCCCCCGCCGAACGGCGGCGCGTCGAGCAGGTTGTGCCGCAGGAAGGTCACCTGCCGGCGGAGGTGGTCGCGCACGCGCCAGCCGGTGCCGTCGGCCTCGAAGTGCCGCACGAGCATCGGCGTCGGCAGGCCGCGGTTGGTCTCGAGCCGCGAGTAGACGCCCTGCGACGCGCGGTCGAGCACGGTCGCGTTGATGTCGGTCGCGACGATCTCGACGGCCGTGTCCGGCACCGCGTCGGCGAGCGTCATCGCGATCGAGTACGGCTCCTGCCCGGTCGAGCAGGCGGCCGACCACACGCGCAGCCGCGGCAGGCTGCCGCCCTCGCCGCGCAGCGCGGGCACGACGTGCTCGGCGAGCGCGCGGAACGGCGCGCCGTCCCGGAAGAACGACGTCTCGTTGGTCGTGAGGGCGTCGACGACCGCGCGGACGTCGGCCTCGCGCTCGCCGGTGCGCAGCTCGCGCACGTAGGTGTCGACGCGGGTGTGCCCGGCCCGCTGCGCGAGCGGCTGGAGCCGGGACTCCACGAGGTACTCCTTGCCCGCGTCGAGGTTGATGCCGGCGCGTCGTGCCACCAGCTCCGCGACGTAGGCGAAGGCGTCGGGGGCGAGGCTCATCGGTGCGCTCCGGTGGTGTCGGCGGCGGCGTGGGTGAGGACGTCCTCCACGGCCGCGGGGATCTGGTCGACGGGCAGCACGCGGTGCGCGAGCCCGGCGGTGGCGACGGCTCCGGGCATGCCCCAGACGACGCTCGACGGCTGGTCCTGCACGAGGACGGTCCCGCCCGCGCCGACGACGTCGACGCAGCCCTGGCGGCCGTCGACGCCCATGCCGGTGAGGACCACGCCGAGCAGCTCGCCGCGCACGGCGCGCACGGCGGAGCGGAACAGGACGTCGGCCGCGGGCCGGCAGAAGTTGATCGGCGGCGAGTCGTCGAGCGCGGTGCGCAGCATCCCAGTACGGGTGTCGACGCCGAGATGCCGGTCGCCGGGCGCGATGTACACGTGCCCGGGCTCGAGCGGCTCGTCGTCGCCCGCCTCCACGACCGTCGCGGGACCGACGCGGTCGAGCCGCGCCGCGAGCTGCCGCGTGAACACGGGCGGCATGTGCTGCACGACCAGGACGGGCACGGGCGAGTGGCGCACGAGCTTGGTCGCGCGCGTGCCCAGGAACACCGCGCGCAGGGCGCCCGCGCTCGACGACCCGACGATGAGCAGCTCGTTCGGCTGCCAGTCGAGACGGTCCATCGCGTCGGCCCAGCTCGTCCCGACGGGCGCGACCGTCTCGACGTCGGGCCCCAGGCCGAGCGCACGCTGCGCGTCGAGCATCTGGTCGCGCCACTGCGCGGACACCTCGGCCTCGACGTCGAACCCGACCTCCGGCGGGAACATCGTCGGGGTGCGGACGCCGAACGACGCGACCCGCAGGCCGACGTCGATCGAGCGCGTGAGGGCGGCCGCCCAGCGCACCGACTCCTCCCCCGCAGCTCCGGGCCCGAACGCGGCCGTCAGTCGGTGCACGGGCACGTCGAGCGGTCCTGCGCCCGGCACGGCGGCGGCCCGGTAGCCGCGGGGCGCGAGCGCGACGGGGACGCGCGACGAGTGCAGCAGGTAGTCCGCGGTCGACCCGACGACGACGTGCCCGAGCCCGCCGTCGGGCGACGATCCGAGGACGAGCGCGGTCGCGTCCGCCTCGACGGCGACCTGGACGAGGGCGCGGGCGACGGACCGGGCGGGCACGGTGACGAACTCGACCTGCATGCCCGACGCGCGTTCCGCAGCCCACGAACGGGCGGCGTCCTGGGCGCGTGCGAGACGCTCGTCGACCCCGCGGGCGTCGTCGCGCGGCGGGACGACGGTCGCGACGACGAGGACGAACACGCCCGAGCGCTCGGGCAGGGTGCGCGCGAGGTTCGCGCCGAGCTCGAGCGCGCCGCGCGCGTCCCCGAACGGCTGCGCGCCGACGACGATGGTCATCGCGGTCGCTCCTCGCCGACGGGCAGCCCGGCCTCCACGGCACGGTTCAGCAGCGAGTGGTGACGCCCCCACAGGAAGTAGAAGAGGAGGACGACGGAGAGCCAGAGCAGGAACCAGGCGTACGTGTACCAGTGCAGGCCCGCGAGGATGTAGACGCAGGACGCGATCCCCAGCAACGGCGTGAGCGGGTACGCCGGGACGCGGAAGCCGCGCGGCAGGTCCGGCCGGGACCGGCGCAGGACGATCACGCCGACCGACACGACGATGAACGCGACGAGCGTGCCGATCGAGACCAGGTCCCACAGGTCGGAGAGCGGCACGAACCCCGCGAGCAGCCCCACCGCGCACGCGACCATGACGGTGTTCTGGACGGGTGTGTGCGTCCGCGGGTTCACGCGGGCGAACGCGCGCGGGAGCAGCCCGTCGCGGCCGACCGCGAACAGGATGCGCGTCTGCCCGTAGAGGGTCACGAGCGTGACGGAGAAGATCGACACGACCGCACCCGCGGAGAGCACCGTGCCCGGCCACGTCGAGCCGGTGACGTCCTGCAGCAGCCGCGCGAGGCCTGCCTCCGCCTGCTCCCGGTCGCCGAACTCCTGCCAGGGCTGCGCGCCGATCGCCGACACGGCGACCAGCAGGTAGATCGTCGTGACGATCGCGAGCGCGCCGAGGATCGCGCGCGGCATGGCGCGCTGCGGGTCGCGCACCTCGTCCCCGGCCGTCGACACCGCGTCGAGGCCGATGAACGTGAAGAAGATCGTGCCGGCGGCCATCGTGACGCCGGCAGCGCCGTGCGGGGAGAAGTCGGCGAAGTGGTCGGCGTCGAACGCGGTGAACGCGACCGCGACGAACAGGCCGAGCACCGCCAGCTTGATGACGACCATGACCGTGTTCACCCGGGCCGACTCGCTCGCTCCGCGTACCAGCAGCAGCGTGCACAGCGCGACGAGGACGAGCGCCGGCAGGTTGACGATCCCCGGGTCGTCGTCGAGCGGGCCCGCCGACAGCCACGCGGGCACGGTGAACCCGAAGAGGTTGTCGAGGAGCTGGTTGAGGTAGCCGCTCCAGCCGACCGAGACGGCGGCGGTCGACACCGCGTACTCGAGCACGAGGCACGCGGCGACGCCCATCGCGACGACCTCGCCGAGTGTGGCGTACGCGTACGAGTAGGTCGACCCCGACACGGGCACGGCGGACGCCATCTCGGCGTAGGACAGCGCGGACAGCCCGGCCGCGACCCCGGCGAGCACGAACGCCACGACCACGGCGGGCCCGGCGTCCGGCACGGCCTCGTGCATGACGAAGAAGACGCCGGTCCCGACCGTGGAACCGACGCCGAACATCATGAGGCTGAACGTGCTGAGGGACCGTCGCAGCCCTTCGGAGGACTCGCGGGTCGCGGCCGTGACGGGCTTGCGCCGCCAGAGCTGTGCCCGCAGCGAGTGCTGCTGGGTCGTCGTCATGCGCGTCTCCCCCGGTCCGAGGGCTGCCACGCTACGGAGCGCCGACCGTGGCGGCAACGGGGGCAGCGCGACGCGAGCGCGGCCCGGCGCGGGCGCGCAACCGCTGCGGCGCGTGCGCGCCCGTCAGACGGTCGCGTCCCGCAGCGTCCCCGAGTGCAGCTCGACCGTGACGCCCGGCGTGCCGAGTGCGCGGACCTCGAGCTCGTCGTGCAGCGTGAGCGCGACACCGAGCGCGTCGAACCCCGGACCGAGGTTGGCGCTCGTCGCGGGGACGCGGACGCGGACGTGGTCCGCACCCAGGCGCATGGCGGCCTCAGTCCAGGCCGAGCGCGGCGGCGATCGACACCACGTCCGCGGAGACGCGCACGGGCTCGACGTCGTGGCCCTCGGGGGTCTTGAGCGCCCACTGCGGGTCCTTGAGCCCGTGACCCGTCACCGTGATCGCGATGCGCGCGCCCGCGGGGACGCGACCCTGCTCGGCGAGCATGAGCAGCCCTGCGACCCCGGCGGCCGACGCGGGCTCGACGAACACGCCGACCTCGGCCGACAGGATGCGGTGCGCCGCGAGGATCTGCTGGTCCGTGACGGACTCGATGAGGCCGCCCGACACGTCGCGCGCCTCCTCCGCCTGCTGCCACGACGCGGGGTTGCCGATGCGGATCGCGGTCGCGATCGTCTCCGGCTGGTCGATCGGGAAGCCCTTGACGATCGGCGCGGCGCCGGCGGCCTGGAAGCCCCACATGACGGGCGTGCGCGACGCGACCGCGCCGTGCTTCTCGCCCGCGTCCAGGCCCGCGTACTCGCGGTAGCCCTTCCAGTACGCGGTGATGTTGCCTGCGTTGCCGACCGGCAGGACGTGGATGTCGGGGGCGTCGCCGAGCGCGTCGACGATCTCGAACGCGCCCGTCTTCTGGCCCTCGATGCGGTCCGGGTTGACGGAGTTCACCAGGTCGACCGGGTACGCCTCGGCGAGCTTGCGGGCCGCGACCAGGCAGTCGTCGAAGTTGCCGTCGACCTGCAGCAGCCGCGCGCCGTGCGCGATCGCCTGCGACAGCTTGCCCATCGCGATCTTGCCGTCCGGCACGAGCACCGCGCACACCATGCCCGCACGCGTCGCGTACGCCGCGGCCGAGGCGGACGTGTTGCCGGTCGACGCGCACACGACCGCCTTCGCGCCGCGGGCCGCCGACGCGGAGATCGCGGTCGTCATGCCGCGGTCCTTGAACGAGCCCGTCGGGTTCATGCCCTCGAACTTCACGTACACGTCCGCGCCCGAGCGCTCCGACAGCGCCGGCGCCGGGATCAGCGGCGTGCCGCCCTCCCCCAGCGTGACGACCTTCTCCTGGACGTGCGCGGGCAGGCGGTCGGCGTACTCGGCGATCACGCCGCGCCACTGGTGGGCCATCAGATTCCTTCGACTCGCAGGACGGACACGATGCTGCGGACCACGTCGAGGCCGGCGACGGCGTCGACGGTGGCCTGCAGGGCAGCGTCGGGGGCGGTGTGCGTCGTGATGACGAGGTGCGCGACCGCGCTGGTCGGGTCGCCGTCGCGCGCGGGCGTCTGGCGGACGGCCTCGATCGACACGTCGTGCGCCGCGAGCACCGCGGCGACGGTCGCCAGCACGCCGGGCCGGTCGGCGACCTCGAGCCGCACCTGGTAGCGCGTGCG
>NZ_JAAXOY010000370.1 GCF_012396155.1 Cellulomonas septica
ACCTCGGCGTCCGCCGCTCCCCGGTGCACTCCGCCGCCGACGCCGCCGTGCTCGCCGCCGCCGTCGAGGCCCGTGGACCGCTCGTCGTGCGCGGCGTCATGTTCTACGAGGCGCAGGTCGCGGGCCTGCCCGACACCAGCCCCGCCGTGCGGGCCGTGAAGCGGCTGTCCGTCGCCGACCTCGCGGTGCGCCGGGCGGCCGTCGTCGAGGCCGTGCAGGACGCCGTGGGGCACCCGCTCGACCTCGTGAACTCGGGCGGGTCCGGGTCGGTCGAGACGAGCGTCTCCGACGGCACGGTCACCGAGGTCACCGCCGGCTCGGGTCTGTTCGTGCCGACGCTCTTCGACCGGTACCACGCGTTCGAGCCGCGTCCCGCCGCGTTCTTCGGCCTCGACGTCGTCCGCGTCCCCGGGCCCGGCTGGGCGACCGTGTTCGGCGGCGGGTACGTCGCGTCCGGCCCGGCCGTGAAGACGCGCCTGCCGCGCCCCGTGTGGCCGGGCGGCCTCGCGCTCACCGGGCGCGAGGGTGCGGGCGAGGTGCAGACGCCGCTGCGGCTGTCGTCGGGCGCCGACCTGCGCGTCGGGGACCGCGTGTGGTTCCGGCACGCCAAGGCCGGCGAGGTCATGGAGCGGTTCTCCGACGTGCACCTCGTGCGCGGCACGTCCGTCGAGGCGACCGTGCCGACGTACCGGGGCGAGGGCCGCACCTTCGGCTGAGCGTGGCAGCGACGTCCGGCGGGCAGCGACGTCCGGCGGGCGCCGACGGTGCTGCGGCGTGCCGTCGCGCGGTGACGTCGCGTGCCCCTGCCGAGCGGCCCTGCGGGGACCGACCCCGCGTGAGTAGCCTGTGCTCGTCGGTCGGGGAGTCGCTGCGCGCTGTTCCAGGCGACGACCTGCGGTCGTCACCTTCCACGTCACTCCGCGCCTCCCCTCCGTGCCGTCGGTCGGGGAGTCGCTGCGTGCTGTTCCAGGCGACGACCTGCGGTCGTCACCTTCCACGCCACTCCGCGCCTCCCCTCCGTGCCGTCGGTCGGGGAGTCGCTGCGTGCTGTTCCAGGCGACGACCTGCGGTCGTCACCTTCCACGTCACTCCGCGCCTCCCCTCCGTCCCCGTACGATGACGGGCGTGACCCTGCGCCTGTTCGACACCGCGACCCGCACGGTGCGCGACTTCGTCCCGCTCACCGCGGGCGAGGTCGGCATCTACCTGTGCGGCGCGACCGTCCAGGCGCCCCCGCACATCGGCCACGTCCGGTCCGGCGTCGCGTTCGACGTGCTGGTGCGCTGGCTGCGCCGCACGGGCCACCGCGTCACGCTCGTCCGCAACGTCACCGACATCGACGACAAGATCCTCGCGAAGGCCGCCGACGCGGGCGAGCCGTGGTGGGCGTGGGCCGCGACGAACGAGCGCGCGTTCACGGCCGCGTACGACGCGCTCGGCGTCCTGCCGCCGACCTACGAGCCACGCGCGACCGGGCACGTCCCCGCGATGGTCGAGCTCGTCGACCGGCTCGTCGACGCCGGCCACGCCTACACGACCGGACCGGGCGACGTGTGGTTCGACGTCCGCTCCTACCCGGAGTACGGCGCGCTCACCAACCAGCGGGTCGACGACATGGTCCCCGCGCCCGACGACGCGTCGGGCATCAGCAAGCGTGACGCGCGGGACTTCGCGCTCTGGAAGTCGCCGAAGCCGGGCGAGCCCACGAGCGCGTCGTGGGACACCCCGTGGGGCCGTGCGCGACCGGGCTGGCACCTCGAGTGCTCCGCGATGGCGCGGCGGTACCTCGGCGACGCGTTCGACATCCACGGCGGCGGGCTCGACCTGCGGTTCCCGCACCACGAGAACGAGCAGGCCCAGTCGCACGCCGCGGGGTACGGGTTCGCGCAGTACTGGCTGCACAACGGCTGGGTCACGCAGGGCGGCGCGAAGATGAGCAAGTCGCTCGGCAACGGGCTGCTCGTCGACGTCGTGCTCCAGGGCGTGCGGGCGGCCGTGCTCCGGTACGCGCTCACGGCCGTGCAGTACCGCTCGATGCTCGAGTGGACCGACGACTCGCTGCGCGAGGCCGAGGCGACGTGGGACCGGCTCGCCGGGTTCGTCGAGCGCGCGGCCGAGAAGGTCGGCGCCGCGGACCTCGACGAGGTCGCCAAGGCCGACCTGCCCGACGCGTTCGTCGCCGCGATGGACGACGACCTCAACGTGCCCGCCGCGCTCGCGGTCGTGCACGAGCACCTGCGGCTCGGCAACGGCGCGCTCGCGTCGGGCGACCTCGTCGTGGCCCGGACCGAGATGGTCGCGCTGCGCGCGATGCTCCAGGTCGTCGACGGCGGCGGCCAGGCCGCGCTGCTCGCGCCGACCGAGGTGCTCGCCGCGCAGCACGCCCGGTCGCTGCGCGCGCTGCTCGGGGACCTCGCGGAGGGCGGCATGCTCGGCGGCGCCGACACCGCCACGCGCGTCGTGCTGCTCACCGGCTCGCAGTCGACCGCCGCGCGCAAGGCCGCGCTGCTCGACGCGGCGAGCGGTGCCGCGGGGATCGTCGTCGGGACGCACGCGCTGCTGTCGGCCACGGTGCAGTTCGCCGACCTCGGGCTCGTCGTCGTCGACGAGCAGCACAAGTTCGGCGTCGAGCAGCGCGACACGCTGCGCGCCAAGGCGTCCACGAGCCCGCACCTGCTCGTGATGACGGCGACGCCCATCCCGCGGACCGTCGCGATGACCGTGTTCGGCGACCTCGAGACGTCGGTGCTCCGCGAGGTGCCCGCGGGTCGCAGCGGCGTCGTGACGCACGTCGTGCCGGCGGACAACCCCGTCTGGATGTCGCGCACGTGGGCGCGCGTGCGCGAGGAGGTCGACAAGGGCGGCCGTGCGTACGTCGTGTGCCCGCGCATCGACGGCGACGACGACCAGGGCGCCGACGACGCGGACCTCGTCCGCGAGGACGCACCCGAGGACGAGGCCGGGCCGACCACCCCCCGCCGTCCGCTGCGCGCCGTGCTCGAAATCGCGGCCGAGCTCGCCGAGGAGCCCGCGCTGTCCGGTCTCGGGGTCGGGGTCCTGCACGGGCGCATGCCGCCCGACGAGAAGGACCGTGCGCTCGCGGACTTCGCGTCCGGGCGCGTGCCGGTGCTCGTGTCGACGACGGTCGTCGAGGTCGGCGTCGACGTCCCCGAGGCGACCGTCATGGTGATCCTCGACGCCGACCGGTTCGGCGTGTCGCAGCTGCACCAGCTGCGCGGCCGGATCGGGCGCGGCACCGCACCGGGCGTCTGCCTGCTCGTGTCGACGGCCGAGCCCGGCACGCCCGCGGCGGAGCGCGTCGACACGCTCGCGCGGACGTCCGACGGGTTCGCGCTCGCGAGCTTCGACCTCGAGCAGCGCGGCGAGGGCGACGTGCTCGGTGCGTCCCAGTGGGGCGGGTCGTCGTCGCTGCGCCTGCTGCGCGTCACGCGCGACGGCGACGTGATCGAGCAGG
>NZ_JAAXOY010000371.1 GCF_012396155.1 Cellulomonas septica
CCGGGCCGGTCGCGGCCGACGAGGTCGCGAGCTCCTCGTCGTCAGCCATGCCCGCCGAGTCGCTGGTCCGGTCCGGAGCGGACGACCTCGAGCGTGCCGCCGAGGCCGCGCTCCGCCCCCGCTCGCTCGACGAGTTCGTCGGGCAGCGCGTCGTGCGCGACCAGCTGTCGCTCGTCCTGCAGGCCGCACGTCGCCGCGGCCGCGCCCCCGACCACGTGCTCCTGTCCGGCCCGCCCGGCCTGGGCAAGACGACGCTCGCCATGATCATCGCGGCCGAGCTCGGCACGTCGCTGCGCGTCACCAGCGGTCCGGCGATCCAGCACGCGGGCGACCTCGCGGCCGTCCTGTCCTCCCTCGAGGAGGGCGAGGTGCTGTTCCTCGACGAGATCCACCGCCTCGCACGCCCCGCCGAGGAGCTGCTGTACGTCGCGATGGAGGACTTCCGCGTCGACGTCGTCGTCGGCAAGGGCGCGGGTGCGAGCGCGATCCCGCTGGCCCTGCCGCCGTTCACGGTCGTCGGCGCGACGACCCGCGCGGGCCTGCTGCCCGCCCCGCTGCGTGACCGGTTCGGCTTCACCGGCCACCTCGACTTCTACGAGACCCACGAGCTCGAGCGCGTGCTCCTGCGGTCGGCCGGCCTGCTCGGCGCCCCGCTGGCCGCGGACGCCGCCGCGGAGATCGCGTCGCGGTCACGCGGCACCCCGCGCATCGCCAACCGCCTGCTGCGCCGCGTGCGCGACTGGGCGGAGGTGCGCGGCGACGGCTCGCTCGACCTCGGCGCCGCGCGCGCCGCGCTCGAGGTGTACGAGGTCGACGAGCGTGGCCTCGACCGCCTGGACCGCGCCGTGCTGTCGGCGCTGTGCACCCGGTTCGGCGGGGGACCGGTCGGCCTGACGACGCTCGCCGTGGCGGTCGGCGAGGAGCCGGAGACGGTCGAGACGGTCGCCGAGCCGTTCCTCGTGCGCGAAGGGCTGATCGGCCGGACGCCGCGCGGACGCGTCGCGCTGCCGGGCGCCTGGGAGCACCTCGGGCTCGAGCCGGTCGCCGGTCCGGGCACCCTGTTCGGCTGACGGCCGGTCGGGGGAAGAGGGCGGCGCGCGTCGAGGGAACCGGGCGGCACGCCCGGACGTTGGAGCGGCGGGCCGCTGCGCCTAGACTGCCGCAGTCACACCACTCGATCGGAGCCGTACTCGTGCCGGACCTCAGCTTCCTCCTCTTCGTCGCCGTCGCCTTCGGCCTGCTCTGGCTCATGACGAGCCGCAGCCGCAAGCAGCAGCGCACGGCGCAGGAGTTCCGGAACAACCTCGCCCCCGGGGACGAGATCATGACCGGCTCCGGCCTGTTCGGCACGGTGGTGGAGGTCGACGGCGACGTCGTCACCGTCGAGTCGACCCCCGGCGTCCGCACGCGCTGGATCCGCGCCGCGATCGCCAAGAAGGTCGACCCGCCCGTGGAGGAGGACGAGTACACGGACGAGGCCGACGACGAGACGACCGACGACGAGGCCGTGACTGATGCCGACCGCATCGCGCGCGCCAACGACGAGGTCATCGACGTCCCCGACGACCTATCCTCGCTCCCGCCCGTCCTGCGCAAGAAGGACGACGAGCCGGACACCAAGTAACCGCACGGCCCGGGTGACGACGCCCGGGCCTGGACCCCACCGGTCACCTGGGTGACCGGTGCGCGCACGAGAGAAGACTCCGTTGGCCCCTCCTACCCGCCGTCACCGGCCGGTCCGCACGCTCCTGTGGCTCGGGCTCCTGATCGTCGCCATCTTCGGCACGATCTTCGCCGGCACCAAGACGTCCGACGCCACGTGGACGCCCAACCTCGCGCTCGACCTCGAGGGTGGCACGCAGATCATCCTCAAGCCGGTGTCGGAGGACCCCGGGGCGATCACGGCCGAGACGATCAACCAGGCGATCGCCGTGATCCGTCAGCGCGTGGACTCGTCCGGCGTCGCCGAGGCGGAGATCACGAGCCAGGGCAACAACATCGTGGTCGCGCTGCCAGGCACCCCGAGCGAGGAGACCCTCGACCTCGTCCGGACGTCGGCGCAGATGGAGCTCCGTCCCGTCCTCGTCGCCGGGGCGCCCACGCCCACCACGACGGACGAGGCCGCGACCCCCGCGCCGACCGAGTCGGCGGCCGCCCAGGCAGGCGAGGAGGGCGACGCCGCCGCCGGTGACGCGTCTGCGGACGCCGCGGCGACGCCCGAGCCGACGCCCGCCGCGTCGGAGGCGCCGTCGGACACGCCGTCCAAGGCCTCGCCCGACAACGCGAGCGACATCGCGTACTACGTGACGCCCGCGGTCCAGGCGGAGTACGACGCGCTCGACTGCACCGACCCGAAGAACCTCACGGGTGGCGCCTCGGGCGATCCGGACAAGGCGTTCGTGACCTGCGACCCGGAGGGTCAGGGGAAGTTCATCCTGGGTCCGGTCGAGATCGAGGGCAAGGAGATCGACAGCGCGAGCTCGGGACTGCGGACGACGCAGTCCGGCGCGACCACGGGTGAGTGGGTCGTCAACCTCGAGTTCAGCTCGAAGGGCACGACGGAGTTCACCGAGGTGACGACGCGTCTGCAGGGCCTGTCGACGCCCCAGAACCAGTTCGCCTTCGTGCTCGACGGACTCGTCATCTCGGCACCGAGCCTCGCGCCCGGGACGATCATCTCCAACGGCAAGCCCGAGATCTCGGGCAGCTTCACGCAGGAGTCGGCCGCCACGCTGGCGAACCAGCTGAACTTCGGCTCGTTGCCGCTCAGCTTCACGGTCCAGAGCGAGGAGCAGATCTCCGCGACGCTGGGCTCGGAGCAGCTGCAGAAGGGCCTCATCGCAGGCCTCATCGGCCTGATCCTCGTGGTCGTCTACTCGCTGCTCCAGTACCGGGCGCTGGGGCTTCTCACGGTCGCGTCGCTCGTGGTGGCGGCTGTCCTGACGTACGGCGTCATCACGCTGCTGTCGTGGACGCAGGGCTACCGCCTGTCGCTCCCCGGTGTCGCCGGTCTGATCGTCGCGATCGGCATCACCGCGGACTCGTTCATCGTGTACTTCGAGCGGATCCGTGACGAGCTGCGCGAGGGCCGCACGCTCCAGGCCGCCGTCGAGCGCGGCTGGGAGCGTGCGCGACGCACGATCCTGGCCTCGGACGCCGTCAACTTCATCGCGGCGATCGTGCTCTACGCGCTCACCGTCGGTGGAGTCCGGGGCTTCGCCTTCACCCTGGGGCTCACGACGATCATCGACGTGATCGTGGTGTTCCTCTTCACGCACCCGATGATGACGCTGATCGCCCGGACGAAGTTCTTCGGCGAGGGCCACCCGGCATCCGGCCTCGACCCGCGCCGCCTCGGCGTCGACACCGTGCGCTACGCCGGTCGCGGCCGCGTCGTCTCGCCGTCGACCACCGGCAAGTCGGCGAAGAAGGACGGCGACCGCGTCCCGGTCGGCGTCGGCACGAGCGGCGCCGCCGCCACGTCCGGCCCGACGATCGCGGAGCGCCGCGCGGCG
>NZ_JAAXOY010000372.1 GCF_012396155.1 Cellulomonas septica
CCAGAACCCGGAGGAGGAGCGACCCCTGTCCGTCGTGATAGCAGAGACGCTCGGCACCTAGCGCGACCGGCAGGGTTGCCGAAGTAACACTCATGGCTCGAACGGGCCGGCTTGTGGGACGGCGGTGTGGTGCGTGCGGTGCGTGGCGCGGCGACGCGCCTCTCGGGGACGGACGTCGCAACGGGCGGGAGAGCGCTCCATCGCGCTCAGCCGGTGCCGTAGGTGGCGACGAGCTCGGCGCGGCCTTCCGCACGTCGAGCGATGTCGCGGTTCCGCACGTTAGACCCGAACAGCGGCGGCGCGCCAGGGTTTGCTGACTAACTGGTAAGTCAGTCTTTCGGGAGACGGCGGCCGTGACCGAGGCCGTTTGGGTCGCCGAATCTCGGAGAGCGCTCTCGTGGAAACGCTACGATCGGTCGGTGTCCACGCAGCGCACCGCCGCCAGAGCCCCGACCCTGGAGGACGTCGCGCGCGCCGCCGGCGTCTCGCGCGCGACGGCGTCACGCGTCGTCAACGGCGAGCGGAACGTCGCGCCCGACCTGCGGGAACGTGTCCGCGCCGCCGTCGCCGCGACCGGGTACGTGCCCAACCTCGCCGCGCGCTCGCTCGTCACGCGGCGCACCGGGTCCGTCGCCATCGTGGTCTCGGGCGCCGACCCGCACGGGCCCGAGGGCGACCTCGCCGACGCCACCGGCACGCTCGACGTCGCCGACCCGTTCTTCGGTCGGGTCGTCGGTGGGATGCTCCGCGCGCTGCGCGCCCGGGACGTCGACCCCGTGCTCATGCTCGCCGAGTCCGCCGCCGACCGTGCCCGGGTGCTCTCAGCGCTGCGCCAGGGCAACGTCGACGGTGCGCTGCTCGTCTCGACGCACGGCGACGACCCCCTGCCACGCCTCCTCGTCGAGGGCGGCTTCCCCGCCGTGACCTTCGCCCGGCCGCCCGACCCGCTGCCGCTGAGCTTCGTCGACGTCGCGCACCGTGACGGCGCACGCCTCGCCGCCGACCACCTCGTCGGGCGGGGCTGCCGCGACGTCGCCGCGATCTCCGGTCCGCTCGACGTCCGTGCGGCCGTCGAACGGCTCGCGGGCTTCGAGGACGCCATGGCGCGGCACGGGCAGGCGTACGTGCCGACCGCGGCCGGCGACTTCACCTACCACTCCGGAGTGGCCGCGACGGAGCGGCTGCTCGCCGAGGAGCCACGCCTCGACGGCGTGTTCGCGTCGAACGACCTCATGGCGCTCGGCGCGGTCGACGCCCTGCACCGCGCCGGTCGTCGCGTGCCCGAGGACGTCGCCGTGATCGGGTTCGACGACAGCGCCGTCGGTGCGTTCGCGCGTCCGGCCCTCACCACCGTCCGGCAGCCCATCGAGCAGATGGCCGGCGAGATGGCCCGCATCCTGCTCGACGAGCTGACCTCGTCCGACCGGCGGGTCTCGTCCGTGATCTTCGAGCCGACGCTGCGCGTGCGCGACTCCGCCTGACCCGCCGCGACACACTCGGGCATCGTGCTCCAGGCGCATTATCTGGACGGCCGTCCACGCAGAGGTGGACGTGGCATGACCTTTTCTTGCCACTTGTCCGGATTGTTCGCTAACGTGCCGTGACGCCACGCGGTGCCGGTGCATTTCCCGGGCCGACGGGCGTCCTTTCTTTCGCACGGCAGGGGGAGCACGAGCGTGCACATCGACAGGAACGCGACCGACAAGTACAAGCCGGAGTACGACGTCCTCGTCCGGCGCTTCGCGGAGACCTTCGCGCAGACGAGCCCGGGCAAGGAGGCCATGGGCGCAGCCATCTCGGTCTTCGAGCCGGGCGAGACGATCCGCGAGCACGTCAACAAGCCCGAGGTCGAGGAGGTCTTCCTCGTCCTCGACGGCGACGTGGACTTCTACCTCGACGGCCGGCGCGAGCGCATCACCACCGGGGACATGGGGCTCGCGCACGTCGGCCAGGCGCACGCGTTCACCAACGCGGGCACGGGCACGGCCCGGCTGCTGAGCATCTGGTGGCGCGCGGTGCGCGAGCCCGCGCCCGTGGCCTGACGGCGATGGCGAGCCCCGCCCCGACGGTCGTCTTCACCCCGCCGCCGACCCCGAACGGCGCCCTGCACGTCGGCCACGTCGGTGGCCCGTACCTGCGGGCCGACCTGTACGTGCGCCTCGTGCGGCTGCTCGGGGACCGCGAGATCCGCCACGTCAGCCACGTCGACACCTACCAGTCGTACGTCGCGAAGAAGGCCGTGGAGGTGGGTGCGGAGCCCGACGCGCTGTCCCGCGAGTACACCGGCCGGATCCGCGCGGACTTCGACGCCTACGCCCTGAGCCACGACGCGTTCGGCGACAACCGCGATCCCGAGTACCTGCACTTCCTGCGCGAGGGCGTGCAGGCGCTCACCGACGTCGTGCCGGTCGTCGAGCGCGAGGTGCCGCGGTGCGACGGCTGCGGGCGCACGCAGCTCGAGGCGTACGCGCGCTCGGCGTGCACCGGCTGCCTGCACGACGCCTACCTCAACGTCTGCGAGAACTGCTCGCTCCCGCAGCAGGTCGACGACGCGCTGGGGCTGCTGTGCACGCAGTGCCGCACGGCGGCGGGCGGCACGACGACGGCCCGGTTCCTGTCGTTCGACGCCGGCGCCGTCGCGGCGGTCGAGGACACGATGCGGCACCGGCACGGGGCGTCCCGCCGGGCGTCGGCGCTGTTCGACCGGCTCGGCCCGCACCTCGCGCTGTGGCAGTTCGAGTCGCCGTACGGCGTCGCGGTCGACGACTCCGGGCTGGTGCTGAACCCGTGGGTCGAGATCTTCTTCCACCACACCTGGTGCCTGCTCCAGGAATGCGGCGTCGACACCCGGCTGCCCTTTTCCGAGGCCATCGCCGAGCTGAATCGTCGGGACCCCGACGTGATCTATTTCTTCGGCGTCGACAACACCTACTACTACGCCTTCCTGTTCACCGCCCTGGCGCAGGCGCTCGTCATTCGTCCGATGGTGCCGTCGCGCGTGAAGATCAACCATTTCATGCACCTGCGCGGCGCGAAGATCTCGTCGAGCCGGGGCAACGTCGTCTGGGCGGACGAGCTCGTCGGGACCGCGCCGGTCGAGGTGCTGCGCACCCGCCTCGCCCGGTCGTGCCCCGAGTACGCGCCGCGCGAGCTGGCCGAGGACGGGCCGCCGCTCAGCCCCGTACGACCGGTCGGCGTCCCACCGGCCGGTCAGGGTCCGCGCGAGCTCGACGTCGTCCGAGCCCGGCTCGCGGACCTCGCCGCCATCGACGCGTTCTCCGTCGAGCGCCTCGTGGACGTCCTCGACAAGGGGCGCGAGCGCGCCCGCGTCGTCGGTGGCGACGACGCGGACGCCATCGACGACTACCTCGCGCACGTCTGCCGCGAGCTCCAGCTCGCCTAGGCACCGCACCCGGGCACCGCCGCCCACGCACGAGCACCGCGACCCGCACGAGCACCACGACCACGCACGACGGTCGCGACCCAGCACCGCACCGCACCCGGCGACCGCCGGC
>NZ_JAAXOY010000373.1 GCF_012396155.1 Cellulomonas septica
ACCGCGTCGGGAAGAGACGCACCGACCAGGTCCACGCGTCGACGCGGGCTCGGGTCACCTCGGGCATGCCCCGACTCTCTCACGGCCGACGCGCCGCGGATCGTCACGACGAAACGCTTCGTCGAAGCGCTCCAACTGGCCGCGACCCGGTCCTCCCCAGCACGCTGCGACGAGTCGGGGCCGCACGTGCCCCGCCGGACGTGCGGGACGTGCCCGTGCGCCGCCCCCACGGGAGGACCACGCATGACGACGACGCTCTCGCGGCGGCTCACGGGCGCCCTGACCGCCGTCCTGCTGCTGCTCGCCGGCGCGCTCGCGCTGGCCGGCCCGACGCAGGCCGCGGACCCGGTGCGCATCATGCCGCTCGGCGACTCGATCACCGGCAACCCCGGCTGCTGGCGCGCGCTGCTCTGGCAGAAGCTCCAGCAGAACGGGTACACGGACATCGACATGGTGGGCACCCAGGGCCCGCAGGGCTGCGGGATCGCGCACGACGGCGACAACGAGGGCCACGGCGGCTACCTCGTCACGAACGTCGCGGCGCAGAACCAGCTCGTGCCGTGGCTCGCCGCGACCAGGCCCGACGTCGTCCTCATGCACTTCGGCACGAACGACGTGTGGAGCGCCCGCACGACGCAGCAGATCCTCGACGCCTACACGACCCTCGTGCAGCAGATGCGTGCGAGCAACCCGCGGATGACCGTCCTCGTCGCGCAGATCATCCCGGTCGCCCCGCCGACCTGCGCCGACTGCCCCGGCCGGACCGCCGCGCTCAACGCCGCGATCCCCGCGTGGGCCGCGGGCCTGTCGACCGCGCAGTCGCCGGTCGTCGTCGTCGACCAGGCGACCGGCTGGGTGCCCGCGACCGACACGTACGACGGCGTGCACCCCGGCGATGCGGGCATCGTCAAGATGGCCGACCGGTGGTACCCGGCGCTCGCGGCGGTGCTGTCGGGTGCGACGCCGACTCCGACGGTCACGCCGACGCCGACCGTGACGCCCACGCCGACCGCGACGCCGACCCCGACGCCGACGGTCACACCGACGCCCACGCCGACGCCGACGCCCACGCCGACGGGTGGCGCCGCCTGCACCGCGCGCTACACGCTCGCGAGCACGTGGCCCGGGGGCTTCGTGACGAGCGTGCGGGTCACCGCGAACCAGCCGATCGCCGGCTGGAAGGTCGCGGTCACGCTGCCGAACGGCACGGTCGCGAACGCGTGGAGCTCCCAGAGCACCGCGAGCGGGAACACGTGGACCTTCACGAACGCGCCGTGGAACGGGCCGCTCGCGGCGGGCCAGGCCACCGAGCTCGGCTTCCAGGGCACGGGCTCGGGCGAGCCGTCGTCGGTGACCTGCACGGCCACGCCGCGCTGACGCACGACGACGGCGGGACCGGCCGCCGAACGCAACACCAGAGCTGCTGGGAGGGGGTCTGGCGGCTCTGGTGTTGCGTTCGAGGGGCGCGGGTCCCGCCGTCGTCGCGTGACGACCGCCTGACGCAGCCGTCAGGCGGTGCGCGTGATCTTCACGTGCCAGGCGTCGGGGCCGTCCACGAGCACCTCGGACTCGATGGGCGCGCGCTCGGCGAGCTGGGCCAGCAGCGGGCGCGGCAGGTGCGGCGCGACGAGGACGAGCGACTTCCCAGGGGCGATCGCCTCGAACGCGCCGAAGACGGTCGCGTGGCGGATGGCGTGCGGGATCGTGCGGACGTCGAGGACGGGGTCGGCGTCGTCGTGACCGCCGCAGCCGCACGTGTGCCCGGCGGGCTCCGCGACGGGGGCGGTGGTGAGGATCTCGACGTTCTCGGCTGCCATGGGGGTCTCCCTCTCGGTGCGGGTGGTGCGGGTCGTACGGGGTGGCGCAGGTCGAGCCGGTCGGTGCCGGGCGGTGTCGACGAGCGGTCGTCGGACGCGGGGCCGGACGGCCCTCGTCAGCGTGTCATCGGTGCTCGGCCGGAGCCCCGGGACGTTCGGCCCGTTCCCAGCCGGGGCGTGTGACACGCGTCCCACGCTGGGCGTCGCGGGTGCGGTAGACGACGTACGGGCGGACCAGGTAGCCGAAGGGCGCGGACAGCACGTGCACGAGCCGCGTGAACGGCCAGATCGCGAAGAGGACCATGGCCGAGAGCACGTGCGCCTGGAACATGCCGGGCACGTCCGTCATCAACGCGGCGTCGGGCCGCAGCGACATCAGCCCGCGGATCCACGGCGCGATCGAGCCGCGGTAGTCGTAGCCGCCGCCGAGGACCTGGAACAGCACGGTCGCGGCGGTGCCGCAGAACAGCGTCACGGCGAGGACGACGTACATCAGCTTGTCGGAGGTCGTGGTGGCCCGGCGGACGGCGGCGACGACGCGGCGCCGGTAGACGAGGATCGCGAGCCCGGCGATCGTGAGCACGGCCGCGATGCTGCCGGCCCACGTCGCGACCAGGTGGTACGCGTGCTCGTGGATGCCGACCGCCTCGAGCCAGGCGCGCGGGACGAGCAGCCCGACGACGTGCCCGCCGATGACCATGAGGATGCCGACGTGGAACATGGGCGACCCGATGCGCAGCAGGCGGCTCTCGTGCACCTGCGACGAGCGCGTCGTCCAGCCGAACTGGTCGTGCCGGTACCGCCACACGTGCCCGACGACGAACACGGTCGCGGCGACGTAGGGGACCACGACCCACAGCAGCACGGCCGTCGTCGTCATGCGGGCACCTCGGTTCGCACGGTCGGGAAGGGGAGCAGGGGAGCGGACAGCCCGACGGTCTCGCCGGGCGGCCCGGACGCGACGAGGTCGGCGAACCGCTCGGCGGTCGCGGCGTCGACCGCGGGCAGCGTGCGGCACACCGCGTCGAGCACGTGCGCGTAGGGGCTGCGGGCGTCGTGCAGCGCGGACCGCAGCAGCTCGAGGCCCTCGCGGTGCGTGCCGAGCAGCGCGTCGACGACGGGACCGGGCGCCCGCGCGGACAGCTCGAGGACGGCCGGCAGGAAGTCGGGCAGCTCGTCCTCGCCCGCCTCGAACCCGCACGCGCGGTACGCCTCGCGGAACGTCACGAGCGCCATGCCGCGTCGCCGCGTGTCGCCCGCCGAGTAGTACGACAGGTAGAGCGCGCAGCGTCGCCGCAGGTCGAACGTCGCGACGTAGTGCCCCTGCTGCTCGGCGAGGTCCATCGGGCCGACGGCGTCGAGGTGCGCGCGCAACGCGTCGGCGACGCCGTGCGGCAGCCCGGCCACGGTCGACCGCAGCAGGTCGTGGTGCGCGCGCACGTGCTCGGTCGGGTAGTCGAGCAGCATCGCCGCGGCGAGGTGCGCGATCGCCCGCTCGCCCGTCGTGACGCGCACGGGGTCGAGGAACGGCAGCGTGCGGCGGCTCATGCGTGCGACCCCGTCGGACCGTCGCCGTAGCCGGGCTGGCCCTTCGTCGGCGGGAACAGCCCCGCCTCACCCTGGTTGCCGCCCCAGTTCAGCAGGTTGACGCGCGCCGGCCGGTCGGACGCGGACGGAGATCGGAAGAGCGTCTTGTA
>NZ_JAAXOY010000374.1 GCF_012396155.1 Cellulomonas septica
CTGCAGGGCGCGCACCACCCGCGGCACCCACGGTGCTCGCACCCGGCGCGGCGGCCCCGCCGCCACCACCCTCGTCCGCGTCGGCGCTCCGACCGTCTCGACGTCCAGGTGTCTCCTCACCGCGTGCGGGCGCCGTGACCGTGCCGACGACGACCCGCACCAGCACCGCCGCCACGAGCGCCAGCACCGCGAGCGCGACGAACGCCCCGCGCCAGTCCCACGCCTGCGCGACGACGCTCGCGAGCGGCGTCCCGAGGACGGTCCCGAGCGTCGCCCCTCCGAGGACGACCGCGACCGCCCGCGCGAGGTGGGAGGGGTGCACCAGGTCGGCGGTGTGCGTGTTGACGGCGGCCCACAGCAGCCCGGTCGCGGCGGCTCCGGCCACGCGCGCGCCGACGGCGACGGTGTACGTCGGGGCCAGAGCGGTGAGCACGGCGCTGACGGCGAACACGACGAGGGCGCCCGCGACGACGGTCCGCCGGTCGAACCGTGCGGTGAGCCGGACCAGCGGGAACGTCGCGACGACGACCGTGAGCGCCCACAGCGACACGAGCAGCCCGGTGCGGGCCTGCGGGACGTCGAGGTCGGCGCTCATCGCGGGCAGCACGGCGGTCGGGAGCATCTCGCCGGTGACCATGACGAAGGTGGCGCCGCCGAGGACGAGGAGGCTGGGCCAGGGAAGACGGCCGGTGGTGTCCATGAGCGCGACGCTAGAGTTTGACATCAGTGTGAAGGTCAAGGGGTCGGCACACGCGACGCCGGGCGCGTCGAGGGAGCGGTGGTCGTCGTGAAGATCGGTGAGCTGTCCCGCCGCACGGGCGTCTCGACGCGTCTGCTGCGCTACTACGAGGAGCAGGGGCTCATCTCCCCCGCGCGCTCCGCCAACACCTACCGCGAGTACGACGAGGCCGACGTCGCCCACGTCGAGCGCGCGGTCGGGCTGGTGCGGTCGGGCCTCCCGACACGGCTGGCCAAGGTGGTCCTCGACCTCGAGCGGACGCAGGACGAGGACCTCGCGGCGTCGTGCCCGCGCACGGTCGCGGAGATGCTGGCCGAGGAGCTCGAGGGCCTCGACGACCGCATCGCGTGCCTGACCGCGAGCCGCCGGACGATCCACGACTTCCTGGTCCGCACGTCGCACGCGGCCGACGTCCTGGACGCCGCGCGCACGCCGTCCTGACGCGGCTGCGCGACAGATCGGACGGTCGTCCTATTCCTTTGTGACTGTTGTCACGGCTAGCATGCACCGTCCGGTTCGCACCACGACGGAGGTCCGCTGTGCAGCAACGCCACAAGCTCACCGTCCTCGTCTCGGCCCTCGCCCTCGCCGGCGCGGCCGTCGCGACACCCGCCGCCGCCGCCGACACCCTCGGCGGCCCCGGTCACGGAGGAGGCCACGGCTACCCGCCGAGCTCCGCCCAGAAGTTCTCCAAGAAGGTCACCGAGCGCGCCGTCTTCCGGCACCTGCAGGAGCTCCAGCGCATCGCCGACCGCAACGACGGCAACCGTGCCGCGCTCACCTCCGGGTACGAGGCCAGCGCCCGCTACGTCGAGAAGACGCTCCGCAAGGCCGGCTACACCACGACGCGCGACCCCTTCACGTTCGACCTCGAGGTCGAGGACGCCGCCACCCTCACCGTCGCGGGTGGCCCGACGTACACGGTCGACCAGATGACGTTCGCCGTGAACACGCCCGTCGGCGGCGTCACCGCGCCGACCGCCTCGCCGCTCGACACGTTCGGCTGCACGGCGGAGCAGTGGGCCGGGGTCGAGGTCACCGGCACGATCGCCGTCATCAGCCGCGGCGGCTGCAACTTCTCGGTCAAGGCGCAGCTCGCGCAGGCCGCCGGCGCGGTCGGCGTCGTCGTCTACAACAACCTCCCGGACACGCTGCTCATCGGCACGCTCGGCGAGAACAGCGGCGTGACCATCCCCGCCGCCGGTGCCACGCTCGAGGACGGTCAGGCGCTCGCCGCGACCCCGGGCGTCACCGTCACGCTCGACACGCGCGTGCACACCGAGACCCGCGAGAGCTTCAACGTCATCGCGCAGACCAAGGCCGGGCGGCAGGACAACGTCGTCTTCCTCGGCGCGCACCTCGACGGCGTCGAGGACGGCCCGGGCATCAACGACAACGGCACGGGCTCCGCGACGCTGCTCGAGACCGCCGTCCAGCTCGGCCGCGACAAGAAGATCCCCAACGCGGTGCGGTTCGCGTGGTGGGGCGCCGAGGAGCTCGGGCTCATCGGGTCGACCGCGTACGTCGAGGACCTGGCGGCGCAGCCGGGCGAGCTCGACAAGATCGCGACCTACCTGAACTTCGACATGGTCGGCTCGCCGAACTACGTGATCGGCGTGTACGACGCCGACCAGTCGACCTACCCGGCCCCGGTGCCGGTCCCGCCGGGCTCGCCCGAGACCGAGGACGTCTTCACCGACTACTTCGACTCGATCGGCCAGCCCTGGGTCGACACCCCGTTCTCGGGCCGGTCCGACTACCAGGCGTTCATCCTCAACGGCATCCCCGCGTCCGGCCTGTTCACCGGCGCCGACGACGTGAAGACCGAGGAGGAGGTCGCGCTGTTCGGCGGCACCGCCGGGATCACGATGGACCCGAACTACCACTCGCCGGGCGACGACATCTCGAACGTGAACCGCGAGGCGCTGCGGATCATGACGGGCGCCATCGCCTACGCGACGTACAGCCTCGCGCTCGACACGTCCGCCGTGAACGGCGTGGAGAGCCCGACCAAGCCGCGACCCGGTCACGGGCACGGGCCCGGCAAGGGTCGCAGCGGCGTCGGGACGTACGGCCACCAGGAGGGGTGGGACCGGGCGTCCTGACACAGGCACGCACCCGCGCCGGTCGGAGGAGGGACCGGTCGGCGCGGGTGCGGACCGCGCGGCACGACGGGGTGCGTGCGCGGCGCCGATCACCCCGCGCGCGCCGGCGTGCGGGGTGATCGCGACCCAGGTGGTCGCGCGCGACGGCACGGGCGCGGACGACATGCCCGCCGGCAGCGTCCGACCGGCACCATGCCGACCATGACGCGGCTGACCGTCCTGTTCCTCGGCGACTCGTTCGTCGCCGGTGTCGGCGACCCCACCGCCCTCGGGTGGACCGGGCGCCTGCTCGCCGCGACCCACCGACCCGACCGCGACGTCACGGGCTACGTGCTCGGCGTGCGACGTCAGACCTCCGACGACGTGCTCGACCGCTGGGAGCGCGAGGCGGCTGCCCGGCTTCCCGGCGTGGGCGCGGGTGCCGTGGTCGTGTCGTTCGGGGTCAACGACGCGACGGTCGAGGAGGGCCGTCGCCGCGTCCCGGAGGAGCGGACCGCCGACAACCTGCGCCGGCTCGTCGAGGAGGCGCGGGCCCGCGACCTCGCGGTGCTGGTCGTCGGGCCCCCGCCGATCGCCGACGCCGACGTCAACGCGCGCGTGGTGACGCTCGACGCGCGGCTCGC
>NZ_JAAXOY010000375.1 GCF_012396155.1 Cellulomonas septica
CGCGGTGCGGGGGCCGGCCGAACGGTTCAGCGCAGGATCACGCGGCGCACTCGGAGCACACCGGTGCCCCGTTGCGCTCGTAGGCGAGCTGGCTGCGGTGGTGCACCAGGAAGCAGCTCGAACAGGTGAACTCGTCCGCCTGCCGGGGAAGGACGCGGACCGAGAGCTCCTCGCCCGACAGGTCCGCACCCGGCAGCTCGAAGCCTTCGGCGGCCTCGGTCTCGTCCTCGTCCACCACGCCCGAGTTCTTGTCCGAGCGCCGGGCCTGGAGCTCCTGGAGCGAGTCCTCGCTCAGGTCCTCCTCGGTCTTGCGCGGGGCGTCGTAGTCGGTAGCCATGAGTGGCGTCACACTCCGTCGTCAGATGGATTCTCGTACGCGGGATCAATGCACCGGTGACGGGATTTGTTCCCCACGCGCGGAGGATTGTGCACCACATCTGTCCCGAGTGCGAACACGGACGCGCGACCACATTCGCGCAGGCGTTTGCGGGAGCGTTTTCACCCGTCGCTGTCGGCGTCCAGCGACTCGAGCAGGGCGCGCAGCTCGGTCACCCGACCGGCCGCCCCGGCCACCGTCATCTCGGTCCCCGCGGGGCGCCCGCGCAGGCCGGTGACCTGCAGCCCCGCCTCCTGCGCGACGAGCGACGCGGCCGCTAGGTCCCAGGCGGCGAGGCCCCGCTCGTAGTAGAGGTCGAGGTGGCCCGCCGCGAGATTGCAGATGTCGAGCGCGGCCGACCCGATGCGACGGATATCACGTACTCGGGGCAACAGCTCGGCGAGCACGCGCGCCTGCGCGCGACGTCGCGTCGCGAGGTATCCGAACCCCGTGCCGACGAGGCACCCCGCGAGCGCGGGCGGGTCCTCGGCCCGGAGCACACGACCGTCCAGGGTCGCGCCCTGCCCGAGGCCCGCGCGGAACGTCCTGCCGTCGGTCGGGGCGTGCACGCACGCCGCGACCACCGTCCACGTCGCGGGGTTCGGCGCGCGGCCGTCGTCGCCGACCGGGCCGACGACCGCGGCGACCGACACCGCGTAGGCGGGCAGCCCGTACAGGTAGTTGACGGTGCCGTCGATCGGGTCGACGACCCACGTGACGCCCGACGTGCCGAGCACGAACCCCTGCTCCTCGCCGAGGATGCCGTCGTGCGGCCGCAGCTCGGCGAGCCGGCGGCGCAGCAGGTCCTCCGACGCGAGGTCCATCGCCGTCACGACGTCCTCGGGGCTGCTCTTCGTCGCCGCCACCGCGACACGCTCGGGCCGTCCCTCGTGGATCAGGCGGCCGGCCTCGCGTGCGAGGCGCTCGGCGACCTCGACGAGCTCGGCGACGACGTCGGTGGTCAGCGGCAGGTCCCGGGGCGCGTCCATCCCGCCCATCCTGCCCGGCGGCGCGGTCGGCCGCACCGGACGTCCGCGAGGCGAGGCGCGGCTCACCGTCCCGGATCCACCCGCCGGGCGTCCGGAGGTGGCAGGCTCTTCCCGAGGTACCGGGAGGTCGAATGGGTGAGCTCGAGCTGGAGGGTCTGCACGAGGACGGCGAGCATCTCGTCCTCGTGGGCCCCGGGGGCGAACGGTTCCGTCTGCGCATCGACGAGCCGCTGCGTGCGGCCGTGCGCCGGGACCGGCCGCAGCTCGAACAGCTGCGCGCCGAGAGCGCGGGGACGTTGAGCCCGCGGGAGATCCAGGCGCGCATCCGTGCGGGCGCGACGACGCAGGAGGTCGCGGACGCGTCCGGCCTGCCCGTCGAGCACGTCCGCCGCTACGAGGGGCCCGTGCTGGCCGAGCGCGAGTACGTCGCCGAGCAGGCGCGTGCGACGCGCGTCGGCCGTGACGCGGGCGCGCCGACGCTGGGCGACCTCGTGACGGACCGGCTCGCGGCTCGCGGCGTCGACCTCGCGTCGCTCGCGTGGGACTCGGCGCGGGAGCCGTCCGGCCCGTGGGTGGTGCTCGCGCGCTTCCGCGTCGACGACACCGCGCACGAGGCCCGCTGGACGTTCGACGCGGCGCGGCGCACCGTCGTGGCCGACGACGACGAGGCACGCTGGCTCTCCGAGACGGAGCTCCCGGACGAGCCCGTCTCCCGCCGCCACCTCGCGGCCGTCCGTGACGTGGTGTTCGACTTCCGCGACGACGGGACGCTCACGGGCACGGACGCACCCGAGCCCGAGCCGGAGCCCGACCCGCAGCAGGAGACCCACGACCTGCTCGACGAGCTCCGCACGCGGCGCGGCGTGCGGCAGAACCTCGACCTCGACGTCGACGACGAGGAGTTCGAGGGGTTCGGCCCGCAGCACGCGTTCGACTTCGGTCGCGACGACGTGGACGTCCCCGGGGCGCACCCGCTCGACGCCGACCCGCTCGCGGAGGCCGTCGTGCTGCGCCCGCCGGCGCCCGAGCCCGAGCCCGAGCCCGTGGTGCCCGTGGTGCCCGTCGTGCCGGTCGACGACGAGTCGCCGACCGAGCCCGCCGAGCGGCCCCGCACGCGCAAGGGTCGCGCGAAGGTGCCGAGCTGGGACGAGATCGTCTTCGGCGCCAAGCCGGAGTGACCCGGCCTCGGCGGTCGCGTCCGGCCTGACGCGAGGGTCAGGCGCCGACGCCGAGCGTGCCCTGCGCCGACGAGAGCGTCGCGACCGACGGCGACGCGGCGCGCGCGGTCGCCGCCGTCATGCGCCGCATGTGGTGCCGACGGCACAGCACCTCGTACGCGACCTCGCCGCTCGCGGCCGCGACGTCGCCGACGACCACCTGGGCGCCCTCGACGACCATGACGCCGTCGACCGTGCGGGCGTTGTGGGTCGCGCGCGCACCGCACCAGCACAGCGCCTTGACCTGGAGCACCTCGACGCGGTCGGCCAGCTCGACGAGCCGGGCAGAGCCCGGGAACAGCCGCGCCCGGAAGTCGGTCGAGATCCCGAAGGTGTAGACGTCGACCTCGAGCTCGTCGACGACGCGCGCGAGCTGCTCGACCTGCGTGGCGGTGTAGAACTGCGCCTCGTCGGCGATGAGGTAGTCGACCGGCTGCCCCTGCGTGCGCCGCTCGATGACCTCGGCCCAGAAGTCGGTCGCGTCGCCGACCTCGGCGGCGTGCTGCACGAGGCCGAGGCGCGACGAGATGGTCGCCGCACCGGCCCGGTCGTTGCGCGTGAACAGCACGCCGTCGCGCCCGCGCGCGGCGTGGTTGTGGTGCATCTGCAGCGCGAGCGTGGACTTGCCGCAGTCCATCGTTCCCGAGAAGAAGACGAGCTCCGCCACGGTCAGGAGCCTTTCTGCACGACGAGGAACGGGACGAGCATCTCGTGCCGGGTGAGCGACCCGTGCACGCCGACGAGGTCGAGCGACGCGGGCGTCTGCGTCGCGGAGTCGACGACGGTCGCGCGGCCCGTCATGGCGACGACCACGTCGCCGAGGACGCGCCGCGCACGCTCTCCCACGGGCCCGAACCAGCCGGCGTCGACGGCGGCCTCGCGCGTGACGACGACCGCCGCGTCGCCCAGCGCGCCGCGCACACCCTTG
>NZ_JAAXOY010000376.1 GCF_012396155.1 Cellulomonas septica
AGCAGGACGGCCGACGGCACGCGGCACGAGGTGGACGGCGATGGCGCGCGCACAGGCGGCTCCCGGCCCGACGCAGGACGAGCTCGACGCGCTCGCGGACCTGGGCGCGGGCGGCACGTGGGAGGTGCACGGCCGGCGCCTGCGCGTGACGAACCTCGACAAGGTGCTGTTCCCGGCGCGCGGCGACGAGCCGCCGGTCACGAAGCGCGAGCTGCTCGCGTACGCCGCGCGGATCGGGCCGGTGGTGCTGCCGTACCTGCGGGGGCGGGCGCTCAACCTGCACCGCTACCCGGAGGGTGCGCACCGCCCCGGGTTCTGGCACAAGCAGGTGCCGGACCACGCGCCGGACTGGCTGCCGCGGTGGGACAACCCGGAGGCGGACGAGGGGGAGACGACGACGTACCTGGTCGCCGACGAGCCCGCGGCGCTCGTGTGGGCGGCGAACTTCGGCGCGCTCGAGTGGCACGCGTGGACGTCCCGCACGGACGACCCGCACCTGCCGACGTACGCGTTGATCGACATCGACCCGGGCACGTCGACGACGTGGGACGAGGTGCTGCTGCTCGCGCGGCTGCACCGGGACGCGCTCGCGCACCTCGACGTGCGGGCGGCGCCCAAGCTGACGGGGCGGCGCGGCATCCAGGTGTGGATCCCGGTCGCGGTCGGCCCGGACTTCGCCGAGACGCGTGCGTGGGTGGAGCGGTTGTCGAAGACCGTCGGGGCGGTCGTCCGCGACCTCGTGAGCTGGCGGTGGGAGGTGCGTGAGCGGGGCGGGCAGGCGCGGCTCGACTACACCCAGAACGCGATCAACAAGACGCTCGTCGCGCCGTACAGCCCGCGCGCGGCCGCCGGTGCGCCCGTGTCGGCACCGATCACGTGGGACGAGCTCGACGCACCGTGGCTGCGGCCCGACGCGTTCACGGTCCGCACGGTGCTCGACCGGGTCGCCGAGCGTGGCGACCCGTTCCGCGCGGTGCTCGACGACGACCAGGTCCTGCCGCGTCTCGCCTGACCAGCGCGCCGCTGCGGTGGCGACGGGATGGCGGTCGGCGTTGACTGGACGACGGTCCGGCAGCGGGCCCGTCGCCGCCCTGCAGGGAGGTGCGATGCACGTCGACCGGATCGCCGAGCCGTGGGGGACGAGGACCCCGTACGCGCGTGGGACACGGTGGCCGACCCGGGTGGACACGTTCCTGGAGCCCGGGACCACGACCGACGACGTCGAGCGGTGGGTGCCCGCGGCGTCGTTGCTGCACTCGAACGGCGACGCGATGGACGTCGCCGTCGCGGGCGGGCGGATCGTCGGGGTGCGCGGGCGCGCGCAGGACCGTGTGAACCACGGCCGGCTCGGGCCCAAGGACCTGTTCGCGTGGCAGGCGAACGCGTCGCCGGACCGGCTGACCCGACCGCTCGTGAGGCGCGACGGCCGGCTGCAGGAGGCGTCGTGGGACGAGGCGATGGGCCTCGTCGTCGCCCGCACGCAGGCGCTGCTGGACGAGCAGGGCGCGTCGGCCGTCGGGTTCTACACGTCGGGGCAGCTGTTCCTCGAGGAGTACTACACGCTGGCCCTGGTCGCGCACGCGGGGATCGGCACGAACCACGTCGACGGGAACACCCGGCTCTGCACGGCCACCGCGGCCGAGGCGCTCAAGGAGTCGTTCGGGGCCGACGGGCAGCCCGGGTCGTACGCGGACGTCGACCACGCGGACGTCATCGCGCTGTTCGGGCACAACATGGCCGAGACGCAGCCCGTGCTGTGGATGCGCGTGCTCGACCGGCTCGCGGGCGACGACCCGCCGCGCCTGCTGTGCGTCGACCCGCGCCGCACGGCCGTCGCGCGCGCCGCGACCGTGCACCTGGCACCGCGGCCCGGCACGAACGTCGCGCTCATGAACGGGCTCCTGCACGAGGTCGTCGCGCACGGCTGGGTCGACGAGGACTACGTCGCCGCGCACACCGTCGGGTACGACGACCTGGCCGCGACGGTCGCGGACTACCCGCCCGAGAAGGTCGCGCGCATCTGCGACGTGCCCGAGGAGGACCTGCGCGCGGCGGCCGAGCTGCTCGGCACCGCGGACCGGCTCATGTCGACGGTCCTGCAGGGCTTCTACCAGTCGCACCAGGCGACCGCCGCGGCGGTGCAGGTCAACAACCTCCACCTGCTGCGCGGCATGCTCGGCGAGCCCGGACGCGGGCTGCTCCAGATGAACGGGCAGCCGACCGCGGAGAACACGCGCGAGTGCGGCGCGGACGGCGACATGGCGGGGTTCCGCAACTGGTCGAACCCGCAGCACGTCGCCGACCTGGCCCGCGTGTGGAACGTCGACCAGGACGTCATCCCGCACTGGTCGCCGCCCACCCACGTCATGAAGATGCTGCGCTACCTCGAGGACGGCTCGATGCGCATGCTGTGGGTGCAGGCGACGAACCCGCTCGTCTCGCTCCCGGAGCTCGAGCGCGTGCGGTCGGTGCTCACGCAGGACCGCACGTTCCTCGTCGTGCAGGACGTCTTCCTGTCGGAGACCGCGCAGGTCGCGGACGTCGTGCTGCCCGCGGCGACGTGGGGCGAGAAGACGGGCACCTTCACGAACGTCGACCGCACCGTGCACCTGTCGGAGAAGGCGGTCGACCCGCCGGGGGAGGCGCGGCCCGACCTCGACATCTTCCTCGACTTCGCGCGGCGCATGGACCTGCGCGACAAGGACGACGGACCCCTCGTCCCGTGGTCGACGGCCGAGGAGGCCTTCGAGGCGTGGAAGGAGTGCTCGCGCGGTCGGCCGTGCGACTACTCGGCGCTCACGTACGCGCAGCTCCGCGGCGGCGGCGTCCAGTGGCCGGTCACCGACGAGCACCCGCTCGGGACTGAGCGGCTCTACGGCGACGGCCGCTTCCCGGCGGCGCCCGGGTACGCCGAGACGTACGGCCGCGACCTCGTGACGGGCGCGCCGTTCGAGGCCGACCAGTACAAGGCCCTCAACCCCGAGGGTCGGGCGCTGCTGCGCGCCGTGCCGTACGTGCCGCCGCACCACGTGCCGTCGGAGGACCTGCCGCTGCAGCTCGTCACGGGCCGGACGATCTACCACTTCCACACGCGGACCAAGACGGGTCGTGTGCCGCAGCTGCGCGACGCCGCCCCCGACGTGTGGATCGAGCTCTCGGCGGCGGACGCCCGGGCGCGCGACATCGCCGAGGGCGACCGCGTGCGGGTCCGCACCGCGCGCGGGTCGGTCGAGGGCGCGGCGCGCGTGAGCGAGGTCCGGCGGGGCGTCGTCTTCGTGCCGTTCCACTACGGCTACTGGGACACCGACCCCGGCCACGAGCCCGGCGGGGCCGGTCGCGCGGCGAACGAGCTCACGCCGACCGAGTGGGACGCGGTCTCCAAGCAGCCGCTGTTCAAGACGGCCG
>NZ_JAAXOY010000377.1 GCF_012396155.1 Cellulomonas septica
GCCGAGCTCGGGACCCTCGAGCTCACCTGCCAGACGCTGATCGACCCCGGCCAGTCGCACTCGCTGCTCGTCTACACGGCCGTCCCGGGCTCGGAGACGTACGAGAAGCTGCAGCTCCTCTCCGTCACCGGCGGGGGCGTCGGTCGTCTGCTGGACGACGGGGGCGGCAGCGGTCGTGCGTGTCGCCCGGCGGCGCCGCGCCTTCGGCGCGGACTCACCCCCGGACGTCGTCGTGGCGTCTGCGTTCTCGGGAGTGTTCTCGGGGGTCACGCGTGGTGCTCCTGGGTACCGCAGAGCCCCGCCCCACACGCGCGGTCCTCGGTCGGTCGGTCGTCACGCACGCCCTCGGCGCGGCGACGGAAGTCGTCGGTCGTGGCTGCTGCACCTGGGCCGGCGCCGTCGCCTGCACCGGCGGCGCGCTCCCGGATGGAGCGGCACGGCCGAGCGGCGGACTGGCGCGCGATGCGCGCTGGTGCTGCGAGCTCAAGGGTCCGTCCACGGTGTGGGCGCGGCCGGAACCGTGGTCAGTATCGCACAGGGGCCTCCCGCGAGCGCGGCACGACCGTCGGCGCGGCGGCGGGCGAGTGACGCCGGACACCTCCGGTCCGTGTTTCACGACGCCCCGTCACTACACGGGACCTTGGTCCCAGGAGCAGACTGGGGGTGCTTCTTAGCGTTCCCCCAGGTCCACAGGCCGGGCACCCGCCGAGGCGTCCTCCGTGCGACCTGCCCGCCTGTCCGGTCCGCACAGCACGGAGAACCCACGTGGACGCCCTCGATCTCGCCCGCTGGCAGTTCGGCATCACGACCGTCTACCACTTCATCTTCGTGCCGCTGACGATCGGCCTCGCGCCGCTGGTCGCCATCATGCAGACGGCGTGGGTCCGGACCGGGAACGAGCGGTGGCTGCGGCTCACCAAGTTCTTCGGCAAGCTCCTGCTGATCAACTTCGCGATCGGTGTCGCCACGGGCATCGTGCAGGAGTTCCAGTTCGGGATGGCGTGGTCGGAGTACTCGCGCTTCGTCGGCGACGTGTTCGGCGCACCCCTCGCGATGGAGGCGCTCGCCGCGTTCTTCGTCGAGTCGACGTTCCTGGGCCTGTGGATCTTCGGGTGGGACAAGCTGCCGAAGAAGATCCACCTCGCGTGCATCTGGGCCGTCGCGATCGCGACCAACCTGTCCGCGTACTTCATCCTCGCGGCGAACTCGTGGATGCAGCACCCGGTCGGGTCGACGTACAACCCGGAGACGGGCCGCGCGGAGATGACGGACATCGGCGCGATCCTCAGCAACAACACGCTGCTCGCCGCGTTCCCGCACACCATCAGCGCCGCGTTCCTCACCGCCGGCACGTTCGTCGCGGGCATCGCCGCCTGGTGGATGGTCAAGCTCGTCCGGGCGGACCGTGCGGACGAGGCGCGCGACGTCTACCGCCCGGCCGTCCTGCTCGGCGTGGTCACGATGCTCGTCGCGGGCCTGGTCGTCGCCGTCAGCGGGGACGCGCAGGCCAAGCTCATGTTCGACCAGCAGCCGATGAAGATGTCGGCCGCCGAGGCGCTGTGCGAGACGACCGAGGGCGGCGCACCGTTCTCCATCCTCGCGATCGGCGACCTGTCGGACTCGTGCGAGGGCGTGCAGCACCTCATCGAGATCCCCGGCCTGACGTCGTTCCTCGCGTCGGGCTCGTTCACCGAGCCGCTCCCGGGCGTCGAGGACCTCCAGGCCCAGTACGAGGAGAAGTACGGGTTCACGGATGCGGACGGCCAGCCGATCTCGTACCAGCCCAACCTCGCGGTGACCTACTGGTCGTTCCGCCTGATGATCGGCTTCGGCGTCGGGTCGGCGGCGCTCGCGCTCGTCGCCCTGTGGGTCACCCGCAAGGGCCGCGTCACCGGGAACGTGTGGGTCTCCCGGCTCGCGGTCGCGGCACTCGCCACGCCGTTCCTCGCGTCGGCGTTCGGCTGGATCTTCACCGAGATGGGCCGCCAGCCGTGGGTCGTCGCGCCCAACCCCAACCCGTCGGGCGTCGACGGCGTCTGGCTGCTCACCGCGCGCGGCGTCTCGACCGTCACCGGCCCGGGCACGATCCTCACCTCGCTGATCGCGTTCACCGCCCTGTACGGCGTGCTCGCCGTCGTCTGGTTCCGGCTCATGCACCGGTACGCGATCGAGGGCGTCGCCGCGAGCGAGAAGGACCCGAGCCCCGACAACCCCGCCAACCGACCGGACCCGGACGACGAGTCGACCGACCGTCCGCTGTCCTTCGCGTACTGAGAACGGGAGCCCACGACCATGGAGCTGTCGACCGTCTGGTTCCTGCTCATCGCCGTGCTCTGGACCGGCTACCTGCTGCTCGAGGGGTTCGACTTCGGCGTCGGGACGCTGCTCGGCATCCTGAACCGGGGCGACCGCGCGGCGAAGGACCGCGACCGCCGCGTCATGATCAACACGATCGGGCCCGTCTGGGACGGCAACGAGGTGTGGCTGCTCACCGCGGGCGGTGCGACGTTCGCGGCCTTCCCCGAGTGGTACGCGACCCTGTTCTCCGGCTTCTACCTGCCGCTGCTGCTGATCCTGCTCGCGCTCATCGTCCGCGTCGTCGCGTTCGAGTGGCGCGGCAAGATCGACGACGACCGCTGGCGCGCCTGGGCCGACCGTGCGCTCATCGTCGGGTCGTGGGTGCCGGCCGTGCTGTGGGGCGTCGCGTTCGCGAACCTGGTCCGGGGCGTCGAGCTCGACGCCGACCACCAGTACGTCGGCGGGTTCTTCGCGCTCCTCAACCCGTTCGCGCTGCTCGGCGGCGCGCTCACCGCGCTCGTCTTCCTCACGCACGGCGCCGTGTTCCTCGCGCTCAAGTCCGACGGCGCCGTGCGGGCGCGTGCCGGCGCGTTCGCCGCGAAGTCGTCCGTCGCGACGCTCGCCGTCGGGGCGGTGTGGGCGGTCTGGGCGCAGCTCGCGTACTCGGTCGCGTGGACCTGGGTCGCGGTCGTCGTCGCGGCGCTCGCGCTCGTCGCCCTCGTCGTCGCCACGCGGGCGCGGCGCGAGGGGCAGGCGTTCGTCGCGTCCGCCGTCGCGATCGTCGCCGTCGTCGTGCTGATCTTCGGGTCGATGTACCCCGACGTGATGCCCGCGCTCGACCCGGCGAACTCGCTCACCGTCGACAACGCGTCGTCCACCGACTACACGCTCACCGTCATGACGTGGGTTGCGGTGTTCCTCACGCCGCTCGTGCTGCTCTACCAGGGCTGGACGTACTGGGTGTTCCGCAAGCGGATCAGCGGCGCCCACATCCCCGCGCACACAGGCCTCACGTTCGCGAGGTCCCGCGAGCAGGTCCCGGCGTCGGTCGGCGCGGGGCGCGAGGACGACGTGCCCGCCGACGACGCGGAGCCGCGCTGACGTGCGCCCGCTCGACCCCCGGCTCCTGCGGTACGCGCGCAGCGCACGCGGCTACGTCGCGCTGACCGCGGGTCTCGGGGTCCTCAC
>NZ_JAAXOY010000378.1 GCF_012396155.1 Cellulomonas septica
CCTCGAGGTCGACGGCGACCACGGTGGGCTTCCCCGCTCCGACCTCCTCGTCGACGAGCTGCTCCCGCACGACGACGGCGTGAGCCACGAGCTCGCGTTCATCGCCGGCACGGTGACGGTCGTGGCGGGCACGACGCTGCCGGGGTCCGGCGGACGCGCGGTCAACGCGGTCGTGGCCGTCGACGGCACCGGCGAGCTGGTCGGCGTCTACCGGAAGGTGCACCTGTACGACGCGTTCGGGCACCGCGAGTCCGAGCGGCTCGAGGCCGGGCCGGCCGACGCGCCGCCGCTCGTGCTCGACGTCGCGGGCCTGCGGTTCGGCGTGCTGACCTGCTACGACCTGCGGTTCCCCGAGTCGTCGCGGCGGCTGGTCGACGCGGGTGCGCAGGTGCTGGTCTACCCGGCCGCCTGGGCGGCGGGCGAGCTCAAGGCCTGGCACTGGCGGTCGCTCGCGGTCGCGCGCGCGATCGAGAACACCGCCGCCGTGGTCGCGGTCGGGCAGGCGGGCAAGGGCGTCACCGGACGGTCGCTCGTCGTGGGGCCCGACGGCGTCGTCGGGCTCGAGCTGGACGAGGCGCCGGACGTGCGCACGGTCGACGTCGACGGCGCGCTGCTCGCGCGGGTGCGCGAGACGAACCCGTCGCTGGAGAACCGCCGCTACACCGTGGTCCCGCGCGACTGACCGACGGCCGCGGCGGTCGCGGGCCGCGCGACGGACGGGTCCGACGGACCCGGCGTGCGTGTCAGGCGGACCCGTAGGACGCGATCGACACGGCGACGTAGTGGCACGTGTACCCGACGACGGTCAGCGTGTGGAACACCTCGTGGAACCCGAACCACCGCGGGCTCGGGTTGGGGCGCTTGAGGCCGTAGACGACGGCACCGGCGGTGTACGCGAGCCCGCCGGCGGCCACGAGCCAGACGATCGCGGGCCCGCCGGACCGCCAGAACTGCGGCAGGAACGCGACCGCGACCCAGCCGAGCGCGACGTACACCGGCACGTAGACCCAGCGCGGCGCGCCCAGCCACAGGACGCGGGCGAGCAGTCCGAGGAGCGCGCCGGTCCACACGATGATCAGCAGGAGACGCGCGGTCTGCTCGGGCAGCAGGAGCACCGCGAGGGGCGTGTACGTGCCCGCGATGATGAGGAAGATGTTCGTGTGGTCGAGCCGCCGCAGGACGCCCTGCACGCGCGGTGACCAGCGTCCGCGGTGGTAGACGGCGCTGGTGCCGAAGAGCATGACCGCGGTGATCCCGAAGACGGCCGTCGACCACTTCGCGGCGGGCGTGGGGGACAGGGCGACCAGCACGACCGACGCCACGAGCACGAGCGGTGCGACTCCCGCGTGGATCCACCCGCGGAGCCTGGGCTTGATCGCGTCGGCGACCTGGCCGACCGCGCCGGGGAGCCCGTCGGGCTGCGCGGAGGTGGAGCTCATCAACGGTCTCGCTTCCGTCGTCCTACGTAACCTACGAGCCCGTAGGTTACGACACCGTAGGTAGCGCTGTCGACGCGCCCGACGTCGCGTCCATCCTGTCCGATCCGTCTCCTGCGCACACGACGGACGGGTACCGTGAGCGGGTTCCCGCCGTCGCCCGCCAAGGAGAGGTCCGCGTGCGCCTGCCCCACCCGGTGTACTCGCTCTACGAGAAGCGACTCGCCGCCTCGCTGCCACGCGACCGGGCCCCTCGCCACGTCGGCGTCATCCTCGACGGCAACCGCCGCTGGGCGCGCAGCATGGGCGAGTCCACGCGGCACGGGCACCAGGCGGGCGCCGCCAAGATCGCCGACCTGCTCGGCTGGAGCGAGGACGTCGGCGTCGAGGTCGTCACGCTCTGGATGCTGTCGACCGACAACCTCAACCGCCCGGCCGAGGAGCTCGACCCGCTGCTCGACATCATCGAGCACGCCGTCCGGGACCTCGCCGCCGCCGGACGCTGGCGCCTGCAGGCCGTCGGGTCGCTCGACCTGCTGCCCGCGAGCACCGCCGCCGCGCTGCGCGAGGCCGAGGTCGCGACCGCGCACGTCGACGGCCTGCACGTCAACGTCGCCGTCGGCTACGGCGGCCGGCACGAGATCGCGGACGCCGTCCGCTCGTTCCTGCGCGAGCACGCGGAGGCCGGCACGAGCGTCGACGAGCTCGCCGAGCAGTTCGACGTCGAGCACATCGCCGAGCGCCTCTACACCAAGGGTCAGCCCGACCCCGACCTCGTCATCCGCACGTCGGGCGAGCAGCGGCTCGGCGGCTTCCTGCTGTGGCAGTCGGTGCACTCGGAGTTCTACTTCTGCGAGGCGTACTGGCCCGACTTCCGGCGCGTCGACTTCCTGCGCGCGGTCCGGTCCTACGCCGCACGGGAGCGCCGGCTCGGCCGCTGAGCCGCCGCCTCGCAGGCTGATGCCTCGGACAACTGTCCGGGTGCAGGACCCACGCGCGTGGACGACGATGGAGGAGCGCCCGAAGCAGGAGGCTGCGGGCCGTTGGCGCGCAGCGCGGGGGGTGCCGTCGATGCCGGTGCATGTCCTGTCCGTCTCCACTCGTCAGCCGGACGTCGCGTACTCGGTCCTCAAGGACCTGTACTGCCCCCACCAGCGCCTGACGCTCGCCACCGCCGCGCCGACCTTCCTGTGCGACCTCCGGGCGACGAACGCCGGTGACCTCGGCGCGGACACCGTGCGCCTCTCGAGCGGCGTGCAGTGCACGGTCGCGCCCGTCGACTACCTGCTCGTGACGACCGGCGTCGTGGGCACCGGGCGCTACGACGTCGGTGGGGACGAGGTCCGCATCGGCGCCGGGTCGGTGTTCCGGTTCCCCGACGACGCCCCGCTGACCGCCACCTGGGACGGCATCGAGCTGCTGGTGACGCGGCTGCCGCGGTCGGTGGTCGGGCGGGTCGCGTCCGAGAGGCTGCCCCTCGACGCGTGCGACGTGCGCTTCGGCGGCCTCGAACCCGTGTCCGTGAGCGCGGGCCGGGCGTGGGTGCGCCTCGCGCACTTCGTCGCCGGGCAGCTCGCCGACGACGCACCGAGCGCCGCGAACCCGATCGCCGCCGCCGCGCTCGGGGACCTGGTCGCCGCCGGCGCCCTCGCCACCTTCCCGAACACGACCCTCGACAGCGCGCTCGTGCGCGGACCCGGGTACGCCGCGCCGTCCACCGTGCGCCGCGCGGTCGCGTTCATCGACGACCACGCGTCGCTGCCCGTCACCGTGACGGACATCGCGCACGCCGCCGGCCTGAGCGCACGCGCGCTCCAGAGCGCGTTCCAGCGGCACCTCGGCGTGACGCCCATGGCGTACCTCCGACGCGCCCGCCTCGAGGGCGCGCACCGCGACCTCCAGGCGGCCGACCCGACGGCCGGCGACACCGTCGCCGACGTCGCCCTGCGGTGGGGGTTCGTCAAGCCGGACCGGTTCGCGGCGGCGTACCGGCGGGTCTTCGGGGTG
>NZ_JAAXOY010000379.1 GCF_012396155.1 Cellulomonas septica
GGCGACGGACGGCGAGATCGGCAGCGCCGTCGAGCACCCCGCACCGCCCCGGCCGACGGGCGTCTCCGAGGACGGCTGAGCGCCGCCCGCGGCCGCTTGGTCGCGGCGTCGCCGACCTCGTCCCAGCCGCGACTTCCGACACCGCGGACGCGTCGACTTTCGACACCACGAACGGCCCATCGGCCCTCCCCCGACGCGACGACCCCGCAGTACCGTGCGCGTCGTGACCCTCGCCGACGAGACACCTGCGACCACCCCGGACACCGACGCGCCCGTCGACGCCCTGCGTGCCGTGCTCGCCCCGCTCGGGACGGTCGCGGGGGTCGAGCGGCTCACGGGCGGGATGTTCGCGACGAGCTACCGCGTGACGCTCGACGACGGCACGCGCGTCATCGTCAAGACCGCGCCCACCGCGACCGACGCCCTGCTCACCTACGAGCACGACCTGGTCCGGTCCGAGGCGCACGTCTACCGGCTCGCCGAGGAGCACCCGTCGCTGCTCATGCCGCGCGTGCTGCTCACCGACTTCACGCGCACGCACGTGCCGTCGGACGCGCTCGTCGTCAGCCACCTGCCCGGCGTGCCGCTGGTCGACGCCGGCTTCGGCACCGCCGACGACGACCCCCGCACCGCGCGAGCGGAGCACGAGCTCGGCGCGTACATGGCGCGGCTGCACACCGCGGGCCTGCCCGCCCCCGACGGCGGCTTCGGCTACCCCAACCCCGCGGCCGGGCTCAACGCCCCCACGTGGCGCGGCACGTTCACCGCGATGGTCGAGGCCGTCCTGACCGACGCGCCGCGCTGGGGCGTCGAGCTGCCCGCCGACGAGGTCCGCGCCGCGCTGCGACGGCACGGCGACGTGCTCGACGACGTCACCACGCCGACGCTCGTGCACACCGACCTCTGGGCCGGGAACCTGTTCGTCGACCCGGCGACGGGCGGGATCGTCGGCGTCATCGACCCCGAGCGCGCGTTCTGGGGCGACCCGCTGCACGAGCTCGTCGGCGCCGACTGCCACAACGTCGGACCGGTGAACGCGCGCGTGCTCGCGGGCTACGCGAGCGTCGTGCCCGGCGGCATCGACGTCACCAGCCCGTCCGCGCGGACCCGTCTGGCGTTGTACCGGACGTTCCTCACGCTGATCCTCACGACCGAGATCGTCCCCCGGTCGTTCGCGGGCGACTGGCTGCCGGGCTACCGCACGACCCTCACCGACGCGCTGCGCACGCTCCTCGACTCGCTCCGCCAGTAACGCGGGGCGTCGCCGTCGGCCGACCCCGTCCGGCCGACGCGTCGGACGGCGGCTCTACTTGACGACGCGGACCTCCTGCGGCCACCCGCAGCCCTCGGCGACCCGGCCCGCCCACATCTTGGCCGTCTCCAGGTCGGGCACGTCGATGACCGTGATGCCGCCCAGGTACTCGGTGGTCTCGGCGTAGGGGCCGTCGGTGATCGTGACCGTCCCGCTCGTCGCGTCGGCGGTGAACGCGTCGGCCAGGTCCTCCTCGAGCCCGCCGGCGAAGACGAGCACCCCGGCCGCCTCCATGTCGCGGACGACGGCCGTGCTCGGCTCGACGCGGGACTGGAACCACTCGGCCGGGTGGTCCCCGACCCAGTTCTGCTGGAAGTAGATGGCGTACCGGGTCATCGTCGCTCCTCGTGTGCCGGCCGCTCCGTGGCGGCGTGTCACCACTGTGACGGACGAGCCCCGCCGGAATCGACAGGACCTGGTCAGGGGGTGGGGTGGCGGGCGTCGTAGTGCCAGAACGTGCGCTGGACGCGCACGAGGACGCTCACCAGGACGACGCACGTCAGGCCGCCAATCACCGCGGTCCAGCCCTCGCCGACACGCGTCGCGAGCCCCCCGAGCAGCAGCTCGCCCAGCCGGGGGCCGCCCGCGACGACGACCACGAACACGCCCTGGAGCCGTCCGCGCATGTCGTCGGGCGTCGCGGTCTGCAGGATGCTCTGCCGGAACACCGACGAGATCGCGTCCGCGGCCCCTGCGACGACGAGCGTGAGCACCGCGAGCGCGAGCGCACCCCACAGCACCTGGTCGGGCCGCGTGGCGTCGACCGTGACGAGGACCGCGCCGAACCCGGCGATCGCGAGCCCCCACACCACGATCGCGACCGTGATGATGCGACCCTGCCAGCGCACGTGCACGAGCGCGCCGGAGAACACCCCCGCGAGGACTGCCCCGACGGCGACCGCGGCGCTGACCACGCCCGTCGTCGTCTCGCCGCCGCCGAGGTAGAGGAGCGCGACCGCGGGGAACAGCACGCGCGGCGACGCGGTGATCATCGCGACGAGGTCGACCGCGAAGGTCATGCGGACGTTGCGCTGCGTGCCGAGGTAGCGCAGGCCGTCGACGACCGAGCCGAGCCCGACCCGCGCACGTCGGACCGACGACGGCTCGGGCGGGACCGGCGGCAGGCGCAGCAGCGCGACGAGCGCGAACGTGAACAGCGCGGCGTCGAGCGTGTACGCGGCGGCGTACCCGAACGCGGCGACGAGCCCGGCGCCCAGCAGCGGGCCCACGGTGAGCGCGACGTTCCAGCCCGTGGTCTGCAGGGCGTTGGCGGCGGGCAGCAGGGTGGGGTCGATCAGGCGCGGGATGATCGCGGTCCGCGCGGGGCTGTTCACCGCGCCTGCGGCCGACTGCACGGCGACCAGCGCGTAGAGCAGCCCGACGTGCTCGTTGCCGAGCCACGCCTGCACCGCGAGCCCGAGCACCACGGTCCACGCGACCAGCGACGCGACGAGCGCGACGCGGCGGCGGTCGTAGTGGTCGACGATCGCGCCGCCGTACAGCCCGAAGATCACGAGCGGGACGAGCGCGCACACGCCGAGGACGCCGACGGAGAACGTCGAGCCCGTGAGGTCGTAGACCTGGAGCCCGACGGCGACGACCGTGAGCTGCGTGCCGAGGTTCGACACGGACAGGCCCCACCACAGCCGCCGGAACGCCGGGCTGACGCGGAGGGGTGTGGTGTCGACGAGCACGGACATCGCCGCCACCCTACGTCGCCCGGGGCACCCGTCCCTGCCGGGTCCAGCGCCGTCTCACGGCGACGCGCGGGCGGGGCGTGGGAGGGTGGGCGGGGTCCGGGAGCGGGAGGAGAGTCGGTGGGCGTGCAGCACGTGGTCGTGATGGGGGTGTCCGGGACGGGCAAGACGACGATCGGGCGGCTCGTCGCCGAGGCGCTCGGGACCCCGTTCGTCGAGGGCGACGACCTCCACCCGCCGGCCAACGTCGAGAAGATGGCCGCGGGCGTCCCGCTCACCGACGAGGACCGCGGGCCGTGGCTGCGGCTCGTCGCGGCCGCGATGACCGAGCACGCCGAGGCCGGTCGCGGGACGGTCGTCGCGTGCTCGGCGCTGCGGCGGGCGTA
>NZ_JAAXOY010000038.1 GCF_012396155.1 Cellulomonas septica
GGCAGCGCGTCGACGTCGGGCACGACCGACTCGAGCACCGCCGACCCCTCGGCGGGTCCGTCGGCGACGAGCGTCGTCGGCACCTCGCCGACCCCGGTGACGGGCTGCTGCGCGAGGCGGCGCGCGGCGGCGACGTAGGCGGGGACGAGCAGCGCGACCGCGCCGATCCAGGCGAGCGGGTTGCCCCAGACGACCCCGTCGTACCCGTAGGACGCACCGAGCACCACGGCGGCGCCGACGCGGCAGACGAGCTCGATCGCGCCCGTGACGGTCGGGACGACGGTCTGCCCGAGGCCCTGCAGGGCGCCGCGCAGCACGAAGAGCACGCCGAGCACGACGTAGAGCAGCCCGTTGACGAGCAGCAGGTGCGCGGCCATGCCGACCACGGACTCCTCGCCCTCGCCGACGAAGAGCCGCACGATCGCACCGCCGCCGGCGACGAGGACGGCGCCGATGAGGACGGACCCGACGACGGACATCCAGGCGGCCTGGACGACGCCGCGACGGATCCGGTCGGGGCGCCCGCCGCCGAGGTTCTGGGCGACGAAGGTCGACACGGCGAGGCCGAGCGACGCGAGCAGCGCGACCGCGAGCCCGTCGACGCGTGCGGCGGTCGTGTAGGCGGCGACGGCGTCGGAGCCGAGCTCGTTGAGCCGGACCTGCACGGCGAGCGTGCCGATCGCGATGATCGACGCCTGGAAGCCCATGGGCAGCCCGAGCCGCAGGTGCAGGCGCAGCTCGTCGCCGGTGACCCGCCAGTCGGACCGGTGGACGCGCAGGACGGGCACGCGCCGCCGGACGTGGTCGAGGCAGAGCGCGACGGACACGCCCTGCGCGACGACGGTCGACAGCGCGGCGCCGCCGACGCCCCAGTCGAGCCAGGCCACCGCGCCGACGACCAGCACGATGTTGAGGACGCAGCTCACCGTGAGGAACACGAGCGGGGTGCGCGAGTCCCCGATGGCGCGGATGACGGCGGACAGGAAGTTGAAGAACATCATCGTGCTGGCGCCGAGGAAGCTGATGACGGCGAACGTCGTCGCCTGCGGCAGCAGCTCCTCGGGCGTCTGGAGCATCCGCAGCGCGGGCGCGGCGAGCAGCGGCGCGCCGACGGTGAGCACGAGGCTCGTGATCCCGGACAGGATCGCGCCGGCCGCGACGGAGCGGCGCACGGCGTGGTGGTCGCCGGCGCCGAACGCCTGCGCGGTGGGGATCGCGAAGCCGTTCGTCATGCCCCACGCGAAGCCGAGCAGGAGGAACAGCAGCGAGCCGGTGGCGCCGACGGCGGCGAGCGCGTCGACGCCGAGGATGCGGCCGACGACCATGGCGTCGGCGGCCTGGTAGAGCTGCTGGACGACGTTGCCGACGAGCAGGGGGACGGCGAAGAGGAGGATGACGCGCCAGGGGCGACCGGCGGTGAGGACCTTGGGCACAGCGATTCCCGGGACAGGAGTGGGCGGGCTGGGGAGGGGCGCGGTGGTCGGGTCGTGCCGGTCGCGTCAGGCATCGATCGTATCGATACGACCCGGCCAGGACGAATCGATTTGATCGTGTCCTGACGTCGCCCGATCGGCTTTCACCCGCTCGGGGGAAGCGCTCCCCACCGTGACGCGGTGGCGTCCGGACCGTTATGGATTCGAAACCCAAAAACAGATCCGCCCGCTTGACTTCGATTCTCGAACACAGGACCGTGGTGCGTGCTGCCGGGCGCTGTCGCCCGACGACCAGGCCCCACGGGGGACCGCGCAGCGAGCGGGTCGCTCCCGCGGTTCGACAACCCAGGCACGCCCCAGTGGCGGCCGTCTCAACGACGAGAAGGAGTGGACGATGCGACGCAAGATCTCCATCGCCGCCATCGGCGCAACGCTGGCCCTCGGGCTCGCGGCATGCTCCGGCGGTGGTGCCGGGAGCACGGACGACTCGACCAGCGGTGGCGGCGACGGCGGTGCGGGTCAGCTCGTCGGCGTGGCCATGCCGACGCAGACCTCCGAGCGCTGGATCGCCGACGGCGACGCGGTCAAGGAGGGCCTCGAGGCCGCGGGCTACAAGGTCGACCTCCAGTACGGCAACGACGACATCCCGACGCAGCAGTCGCAGATCGACCAGATGATCACCAAGGGCGCCAAGCTCCTGATCGTCGCCTCGATCGACGGCACCGCGCTCGCGAACCAGCTGCAGGCCGCGGCCGACGCCGGCATCCCCGTCATCGCGTACGACCGCCTCATCCGCGACAGCGAGAACGTCGACTTCTACGTCACGTTCGACAACTACAACGTCGGCGTGCAGCAGGCGACCTCGCTGCTCGTGGGCCTCGGTGTCCTCGACGAGGACGGCGTGGCCGTCCCCGACGTCGCGGGCCCGTTCAACGTCGAGCTCTTCGCCGGCTCGCTGGACGACAACAACGCGCACTTCTTCTGGAAGGGCGCGATGGACACGCTCGAGCCCTACATCGAGGACGGCGTCATCACCGTCCCGTCGGGCCAGACGGACATCGAGCAGGCGGCCACGCTGCGCTGGCAGCAGGAGACCGCGCAGAAGCGCATGGAGGACCTCCTGACCTCCACGTACGGTGGCGGCGCCAAGCTCGACGGCGTGCTCTCCCCGTACGACGGCCTGTCGCGCGGCATCATCACGGCGCTGCAGAACGCGGGCTACGGCCCGACGCGCTCCGACGCCAAGCCCATGCCGGTCGTCACCGGCCAGGACGCCGAGATCGCGTCGGTCAAGCTCATCCAGGACGACGTCCAGTTCTCGACGATCTTCAAGGACACGCGCAAGCTCGCCGAGCAGGCCGTCTCCTCCGCCAGCGAGTTCCTCGCCGGTGAGACGCCCGAGTCGAACGACAAGGACACGTACGACAACGGCGTGAAGGTCGTGCCGTCGTACCTCCTCGAGTCGGACATCGTGTACGCCAACAACATCCAGGCGCTGCTGATCGACTCCGGCTACTGGACGGCCGAGCAGGTGGAGAAGGGTCAGGCCTGACCTTCCACCCGCGGGCCACGCCGCACGCCGCGGCCGGTCGGCGCCCCACGAGGGCGTCGGCCGGCCCGGCCGGCGGGCCCACGCCACGAGCTATCAGAGAGGCGGTCGGACGCGGATGAGCACCATCCTCGAGATGCAGTCGATCACCAAGACGTTCCCTGGGGTCAAGGCCCTCCAGGACGTCAACCTCGTCGTCGAGCGCGGTGAGATCCACGCGATCTGCGGGGAGAACGGCGCCGGGAAGTCGACGCTCATGAAGGTCCTGTCGGGCGTGTACCCGCACGGGACCTACGACGGCCGGATCCTGTTCGAGGGCGAGGAGGTCGCCTTCGGGTCGATCAACGACTCCGAGGACAAGGGGATCGTGATCATCCACCAGGAGCTCGCCCTGGTCCCCTACCTGTCGGTCGCCGAGAACATCTTCCTCGGCAACGAGCAGCGGGGCGCCGGCGGGCTCATCGACTGGAACCGCACGAACGCCGAGGCCGCCCAGCTCCTCGCGCGCGTCGGCCTCGACGAGCTCCCCGTGACGCCCGTCGGCCAGCTGGGCGTCGGCAAGCAGCAGCTCATCGAGATCGCCAAGGCGCTGTCGAAGAAGGTCAAGCTCCTCATCCTCGACGAGCCCACGGCCGCGCTGAACGACAACGACTCCGAGCACCTGCTCGAGCTGCTGCGCCAGCTCAAGGACCACGGCATCACCTCGATCATGATCAGCCACAAGCTGAACGAGATCGCCGAGATCGCCGACTCCACCACGATCATCCGTGACGGCAGGACGATCGAGACGCTCGACATGGAGCGCGACGGCGTCACGCAGGACCGCATCATCCGCGGCATGGTCGGCCGCGACCTCGAGCACCGGTTCCCCCCGCACGAGTCGACCCCCGGCGAGGAGGTGCTGCGCGTGGAGGACTGGACCGTCCACCACCCGACGCAGCCCGACCGCGTGGTCGTCGACAACGCCTCGTTCTCCGTGCGCGCCGGCGAGATCGTCGGCATCGCCGGGCTCATGGGCGCCGGGCGCACCGAGCTCGCGATGAGCCTGTTCGGCCGCACCTACGGGAGCGACATCAGCGGCCGCGTCTACCTGCGCGGGCAGGAGATCCGCACCCGCAGCGTCGACGAGGCGATCGGCCACGGCATCGCGTACGCGACCGAGGACCGCAAGAAGTACGGCCTCAACCTCATCGAGGACATCCGCACCAACATCTCCGCCGCGAGCCTGCGCAAGCTCTCCCGCCTGGGCTTCGTCAACGGCAACGAGGAGATCAAGGTCGCGGAGGACTACCGCAAGTCCATGAACATCAAGAGCCCGACCGTCATGGCGCTCGCCGGGAAGCTCTCCGGGGGCAACCAGCAGAAGGTCGTCCTCTCCAAGTGGATCTACACCGACCCGGACGTGCTGATCCTCGACGAGCCGACGCGCGGGATCGACGTCGGCGCGAAGTACGAGATCTACACGATCATCAACCGGCTCGCGGACCAGGGGAAGGCGATCATCGTCATCTCCTCGGAGCTGCCCGAGCTGCTCGGCATCTGCGACCGGATCTACACCCTGGCCTTCGGCCGGGTCACCGGTCAGCTGCCCCGCGGCGAGGCCACCCAGGAGAGCCTCATGGAGCTCATGACCAAGGAAAGGGAGAACGCCTGATGACTGCCGTCGCGGGTCTCAAGGACATCTTCACGCGCAACCTGCGCACGAGCGGCATCTACATCGCGTTCGTCGCCATCATCGGGCTCTTCACCATCCTCACGGACGGCATGCTGCTGAGCCCCGGCAACATCACCAACATCGTCCTGCAGTACTCGTACATCCTGATCCTCGCGATCGGCATGGTCATCGTGATCATCGCCGGGCACATCGACCTCTCGGTCGGGTCGGTGGTGGCGCTCACCGGGGCGGTCGCGGCGGTCGTCGTCATCAAGAACGGCAGCCCGTGGTGGCTCGGCGTGCTCGCCGCGCTGGCCGTCGGCCTCCTCGTCGGGGCGTGGCAGGGCTTCTGGGTCGCGTACGTCGGGATCCCCGCGTTCATCGTGACCCTGGCGGGCATGCTCCTGTTCCGCGGCATGACGCTGCAGGTGCTCGAGAACGTCTCGCTGTCGCCGTTCCCCGCGGCCTACCAGAAGATCGCCGGCGGCTTCCTCAACGGCATCCTCGGCGGTCAGGGCTTCGACGTCTTCACGCTCGTGATCTTCGCGATCGCGATCGCCGGGTACGCCTTCAGCCAGTTCCGTGCCCGTCAGGCCCGCATCAAGTACCAGCAGGCCGTCGAGTCGTTCCCGCTGTTCGTGCTCAAGCTGGTGCTCATCGCGGCCGTCGTCATGGCGTTCGCCTACCAGCTGTCGCGCAGCCGCGGCCTGCCGATCGTGCTGATCATCCTCGGCGTCCTGATCCTCACCTACCAGATCGTCACGACGAAGACGGTGTTCGGCCGCCACGTCTACGCGATCGGCGGCAACCTGCACGCCGCCGAGCTGTCCGGTGTGAAGGTCAAGAAGATCAACTTCTGGATCTTCGTGAACATGGGCTTCCTCGCCGCCGTCGCCGGCGTCGTGTACTCCTCGCGGTCGAACGGCGCACAGCCGCAGGCCGGCAACATGTTCGAGCTCGACGCCATCGCCGCGTGCTTCATCGGTGGCGCGTCGACCACGGGCGGCGTCGGCCGCGTCACCGGCGCGATGGTCGGTGGTCTGATCATGGGCGTCATGTCGAACGGCATGCAGCTCATGGGCATCGACCAGTCGGTGCAGCAGATGGTCAAGGGCCTCGTGCTGCTGCTCGCCGTCGCGTTCGACATCTACAACAAGCGCCGCGCGGGCGCCGCTCGCTGATCGCGCACCGGCCGGGTCCCGGCGGCGCTCGTCGCCGCGGGGGCCCGGCCTTCGCACACACATCCGACTTCCGGCCTACCGACGCGTTCGTGCTGGCCAGGTAGTCTCTGCCGCGTGAGAGGACGGTAGGCGGTGGCCGGTTCGCAGTCCTCGTTGCGTGAAGCCAACCGCAGCGCCGTCGTCGAGACCGTCAAACGGCACGGCGGACTCACCCAGGTCGAGCTCGTCGGTGCCACGGGCCTCTCCCCCGCGACCGTGTCCACGATCGTCAAGCAGCTGGTCTCCGACGGCGTCGTCGAGGTCCGCACGACGATCCGCACCGGCCGCCGCGCGCAGCTCGTCACGCTCGCGCACCGCGTCGGCCTCGCCGTCGGCGTGCACGTCGGGCAGCGCCACATCCGCGTCGCGATCGCCGACTTCACGCACGAGGTGCTCGCCGAGCGCGTGCTCCCGATGCCCGTCGACCACCCCGTCGACACGTCCCTCGACCGCACCGCGCTCCTGGTCGTCGACCTGCTCGAGCGCCTCGGCCTCGCGATGCAGGACGTCGTGGGCATCGGCATCGGCCTGCCCGCCCCCGTCGACGACGCGACCGGCATGATCTCGGTGCGCGGCGTCATGCGCGGCTGGGACGAGGTGCACGTCGGGCACGTCCTGTCGAAGCGCCTCGCGCTGCCCGTCTACGTCGACAACGACGCCAACCTGGGCGCCCTCGCCGAGAGCACGCGCGGCGCGTCGCGCGAGTACCGCGACAGCGTCTACGTGCGCGCCTCCTACGGCACCGGCGCCGGCATCATCATCAACCACCAGCTCCACCGCGGGTTCGCCGGGACCGCCGGCGAGATCGGCCACGTCCAGGTCGACCCGCAGGGCGACATCTGCCGCTGCGGCAGCCGCGGGTGCCTCGACACCGTCGTCGGTGCGCGCGCGATCGTCGAGCCCCTGCGCGCGACCCACGGCAACCTCACGCTGCGCGACGTCGTGCAGCGCGCCCGCGAGGGGGATCCCGGGTGCGCCCAGGTCATCGCGGACGCGGGCGCCGAGATCGGGGCCGTCGTGTCCGGTGCGGCCATGACGGTCAACCCGCAGTGCATCGTCGTCGGCGGCGAGCTCGCCGAGACCGGCGAGATCCTGCTCCAGCCCATGCGGGAGGCGCTGCGGCGGCGCGTCCTGCTCAACCAGATCGCCCCGCTCGAGGTGATCCCCGCCGAGCTCGGCAACGCCGCCGAGGTCGCGGGGGCCATCGCGTTGGTGATGCAGCACGCCGACGTCGACCTGGACCCGCCGGTGACCGCTCAGGAGCGGGCCGACGCATGAACCGCTCGGAGGCATGATGACTGGGACGACCGTGAAGGACGAAGGGCAGGTGCGACCGATGGCGACGATGCCACCCCGTGTGCCGCTGCTGTCCATGAAGCAGATCACCAAGAGCTTCAACGCCGTGGAGGCGCTCGTCGGCGTCGACTTCGAGGTGCACGCGCACGAGGTCGTCGCGCTCGTCGGCGACAACGGCGCGGGCAAGTCGACGCTCGCCAAGATCGTGTCCGGCGTGCTCACGCCCGACTCCGGCATCGTCGAGATCGACGGCGAATCCGTCTCGATCACGTCGCCGTCGGCCGCGCACGCGCTCGGCGTCGCGACCGTCTTCCAGGACCTCGCGCTGTGCGACAACCTCGACGTCACCGCGAACCTGTTCCTCGGCCGCGAGCTCACGCGCGGCGGTTCGGGGCTCAAGGACGGCGAGATGGAGCAGACCACCAAGCGGATCCTGCACGACCTCAACAGCCCGATCCCGTCGGTCAAGACCGAGCTGCGCGCGTTGTCCGCCGGGCAGCGGCAGTCCGTCGCGATCGCGCGCACGCTCATCGGCAACCCGCGCATCGTCGTGCTCGACGAGCCCACCGCGGCGCTGTCCGTCGCCCAGACCGCCGAGGTGCTCACGCACATCGAGCGTCTGCGCGAGCTCGGCCTCGGCGTCATCCTCATCAGCCACAACATGGTCGACGTCCGGGCGGTGTCCGACCGCATCGAGGTGCTGCGGCACGGGCGCAACAACGGGTCGTTCGATGCGGGGACCGCGAGCTACGAGAGCATCCTCGCCGCCATCACCGGGGCCACGAAGTACACCCAGGGCGGGGACCGGCGGTACGGATGAGCATCTTCGGCCGTCGCCCGCACGTCACCGGCGTCGTCGGTGACGGGTTCGTCGCCGCCGAGGCGCCCGCGCTGCAGACGTCCCTCGTCGCCGCCCTCACCATGCACGAGCGGGCCGCCGAGCGACCCGTCACCGTCGAGCTGCGCGTCGACCGCGGCCGCGGCACCCGGCTCGTCCTGAGCGCGCGCAACGTCGTCATCGGGTTCGTGCCGCCCGACGAGGTGCCCCTGCTCGCCGCGCAGCTGCCGTCCGGGCGCGCGCTGCTCGTCGTGCCCGGGGTGCTCTACCACCAGGACGGGCTGTGGCGGCTGTGGGTCGGACCGGAGCCCTCCTCCTTCCCCGCGCCTGCTGAGGACCTCGACACGCTGCCCGTGCCCGACCCCTCGATCGCCGGGATCCCGCTGAAGATCCTGCGGCCGAAGGACGACGACGACCGCTGACCATCGCGTGTGCGCGCTCACATTCTTGCGGTAGTCGCCGTGCCTTTGTTTTCGATATCCCCGGTGCGCGGCGAATCGTTTTGCGCGCATTGACCGCCTGACGCGGCTCGCCGACCGTGAGCGGGGTCCGGGCGGCTCGCAACGTCCGTGACCAGCGACGGTGCTGCCCTGCCCGCCGCTCCTCCCCACCGCGGACGGAGACACCTGTGCCTGGAACCGCCTTTCTCCATCGACGCTCGTCTGCTGCTCCTCGTGGCGCCGGCCCGCGGCGTCGCCCGGTCGCCCGGACGGCGGTCGTCGCCCTGACGGTCGTCGCACTCACCGCCGTCGGGCTGACGCAGGCACCCGTCGCAGCACCCGCCGCGGCCGCCGCCGGCGTCGAGGACTCCGGCGCCGACTGCGCCGTCCCGACCCTCCCCGACCAGTCGACGCTGCCCACGAACAGCCGCCTGCCCGACCCGTTCGCGCGGCTCGACGGGTCGCGGATCACGTCGAAGGCCGACTGGCGCTGCCAGCGCGAGCTCACCAAGCGGCTCGCGGAGAAGTTCGTCTACGGCGAGAAGCCCGGGCGCCCGTCGAGCGTCAGCGGGTCGGTCACCCGGACCTCGATCACCGTGAACGCCTCGCACCAGGGACGCTCGTCGTCGTTCACCGCCCGGGTCGAGCTGCCCAGCGGGACCGGCCCGTTCCCCGCGGTCGTCGTGCTCGGCGGGTTCGGGGCGGACACCGCCGCGATCAAGGCCGCCGGCGCCGCCGTCGTCACGTACGACCCGTACGTCGTCGGGAAGGAGGGCACGGGCCGGGCGAACAAGCAGGGCGCGTTCTACACGCTGTACGGGTCGTCGAGCAGCACCGGCCTGCTCATGGCCTGGGCGTGGGGCGTCAGCCGGATCATCGACGTCATCGAGCAGTCCGACGGGAGCGTCCTGCGCGCCGAGGCCACCGGCGTCACCGGCTGCTCGCGGTTCGGCAAGGGTGCCTTCGTCATCGGCGCGTTCGACGAGCGCATCGCGCTCACCATCCCCATCGAGTCCGGCAGCGCGGGCGTGCCGATCTTCCGCGGCATCCCCGGCGAGGGTGCGCAGAGCCTGTCCAGCGCGTACGGCGAGCAGCCGTGGCTCGGCGACGCGTTCGGGTCGTTCACCGGCAACCCCAACCGGCTGCCGATCGACACGCACCAGGTCGTCGGGCTCGTCGCGCCCCGCGGGCTGCTCGTCCTCGACAACCCGCACATCGCCAACCTCGGTCCGCGGTCCGCCTCCGTCGCCGCCCTCGGCGGGGCCGAGGTGTACCGCGCGCTCGGGGCGTCGTCGAACATCACGTACTGGTCCGACGTCTCCGACGGCACGCACTGCGCGAACCGCGCCGAGTGGCGGGCACCGCTGCAGCAGGCGATCCAGAAGCACCTGCTCGGCACGGGCTCGTCCGCGGGGACGTTCCGCATCTCCGCGAAGGCGCAGGGGCGGCTGTCGGACTGGGCGTCGTGGACGACGCCCGTGCTGACCGACGGGCCGAACCCGACGCCGACGCCCACCGTCACGCCGACGGTGACGCCGACGCCTACTCCGACCGTGACCCCCACCGTCACCCCGACGCCGACCGTCTCCCCCACGTCGAACCCCGGCGGCGCGTGCTCGGCGACCGTGTCGGTCAACCAGTGGACCGGCGGGTTCGTCGCGAACGTCCGCGTCACCGCGGGCTCGGCACCGCTCAGCCGCTGGACCGTCGGCCTGACCCTCCCGTCGGGCGCCACCATCACGAACGCGTGGAGCAGCAACCGCTCGGGCAGCACCGGTGCGATCCAGCTGACGAACGTCGCCTACAACGGCTCTGTCGCCGCCGGCACGTCGACCGAGTTCGGCTTCCAGGCCACGGGCACCGCAGGCGGCGCCCTGTCCGCGACCTGCACGGCCGGCTGACCCGACGCCGAGAAGGATCGCTCGGGACGGGGCTGCGCCGTGGCCCTAGCCTTCAGCAACCACAGCGGTTGTTGAAGGCTAGGGCCATAGCCTTCAGTAACGGCCTTCCCGACAGGGCACTCTCGGCCGTCCGAGGCGGCTCACGTCCTCGCAGGGCGACCGCCCGACGAGCGCCTGTCAGCGGAGAGCCGCGACCGCCTCGTCGAACTGGGCGAGCGCGGCGTCGGTGAGGGGCTCGACGAACAGGTCCTGGGCGACGGCGGCGCCGAGGGTCACGGCGTGCGCGCCGGCGGCGGCGAGCGTCACGACGTCGTCGACGGTCCGGATGCTCGCGACGAGCACCTGCGTGCCGGTGCCCTCCAGCACGCGCACCATCCGGGCGACCTGCCCGTGCCCGTCGCGCCCGGACTCGGTCATGCGGCCCAGGTAGGGGGCGATCCAGCGGGCGCCGGCGGCGGCGGCGAGGACGGCCTGGCGCGCGTCGTAGACGGCGGTGACCAGCACGGGGACGTCGTCGTCGGCGAGGCGGCGGGTCGCGGCGAGGCCGTCCTGCGTCGCGGGGATCTTCACGACCAGCCGGTCGGACAGGGTGCGCAGCGCGTGGCCCTCGCGGACGATCGCGTCGACGTCGTGCGCGGTCGTCTGGACGAACACCTCGGAGGTCCGCTCGAGCAGCCATGCGACGAGGTCGGGCACGGCGTCGAGGCGCACGTCGCCGCGCTGGAGGATCAGCGGGTTGGTCGTGACGCCGCGGAACAGGCCCGTCGCGAGCAGGGGCTCGAGCGCGGTGCGGTCGGCGCTGTCGAGGTAGAGGTCCATCGTCACTCCGGGGTCTCGTCGGGCTGGCGGGCGTCGGCCAGCGCGCGGTAGCGGCGCCACACGTCGGCGTCGACCGCGTGCTGCGGCTCGACGACACCGGTCGTGGCGGGGGTCCAGGCGTCGCGCACGGTGCGGACGTCGGCGTCGGTGAGGACGGCGGCGGCCTGCACGGCG
>NZ_JAAXOY010000380.1 GCF_012396155.1 Cellulomonas septica
CACGTGCGGGCGCTGCCGCGCCGTGGTCCGCGCTCGACCGTGACCTCCTGGCCGGCGCGGGCGAAGTGGCGGGAGACCGCGCGCAGCCCGGCGTCCCACTCGTCGTCGGTGACCTCGGGCGGCGCGCTGCGCGTGAGCCCGACGAGCGACAGGTGCTCGATGCGGTCGGTGCGCTCGACGACGCGCAGGTGCGCGTCCCACTCGGCCGCGCCGTCGGACTCGGGCACGAAGCCGCCGACACGGTGCAGCAGGTCGCGCCGGACCGCGCAGAGCCGACCCAGGTAGTCCGTCCCGCGCTCGTACTCGGGCACCCACCCGGGCTTCGTCACCGAGCCGTCGGCGCCGGGAGCGGGCCACTGCTCGTCGGTGTACGCGACGTCGAGCTCGGGCCGGAGCGCGAGCAGCGCGAGCAGGGCGTCCACGCCACCCGGCTCGAGGCGGTCGTCAGGGCCCAGCACGGCGACCCACGTGCCGTGCGCCACCGCGAGCGCGCGCGTGAGCTGCTCGGTGCGCGAGCCGGTGGCGACGACCTCGTGGACCCACCGACGGCCCGCGCCGAGCGGCGCCTCCGTGACGACGACCAGGTCCCAGCGGGCGCCCGCCGGACGGACGAGCCGGGCGGCGTCGACCGTGCGTGCGGCCGCCTCGAGGTCGTCGCCTGCGGCGAGCAGCAGCGTGAGGAGCGGTGGGGTCATCGAAGGCGTGCTCGGGCGGAGCGCACCGCACGACGGGGCACGCCCGCCGCCGACCTCACCGTCCGGCGGACGCGCGACGACCAGGTGGGCGGCACCGTCGCCGCGCGCAGGTCGTCGATCCAGCCGTCCCGCTCCTTGATGGCGACGCGCTGGTCGGCGAGCAGCGCGTCGCGCACGCGGACGGCCCCTCGGAGACCGGCGATCTGCGCCTCGAGGCGCACCACCTTGTCCTGCAGTGCGGACACCTCACGCGCCGCGGCCTCCCCCTCGAGCCCTGCGTGCAGCGTCCGGTCTGTCGTGCGCAACCCGGTGAGCCAGGCTGCCGCTTCTTCCTCGACCGGCATGCGAGCAGGGTAGAGCATGCGACGCCGCGTCGTGCGCGTCCCGTTCTCCCAGCGTGGGCGGCCCCGAGGGCCGCTGCGAGCCGCCTAGACTTGATCAGGTGCGCATCGCAGTCGTCTCGGCTCACTACCCCCCGAACCTCACCAGCGGTGGCACGCTCGTGCCGCAGCGGCTGGCTCGCGGGCTCGCCGCGCGAGGCCACGACGTGCGCGTGTTCGCGGGGCACCTGGACGACGCGCGGGAGCCGTTGTCGACGTGGGACGAGGTCGAGGAGACGGGCCTGCCGGTCCGCTGGGTGGCGATCACGCCGTTCACCGCGTGGTCCGACCCGCTCAACAGCATGAACCCCGGCGCGGAGGCCGCGTTCGCGCGCTGGCTCGACGAGCACCCCGCGGACGTCGTGCACCTGCACGCGCTCCAGACGCTGGGCGGCGGGCTGGTCCGGGTCGCGCGACGCTCGGGCGCTCGGGTCGTCGTCACCATGCACGACTTCTGGTGGACGTGCGCGCGGCAGTTCCTCGTGGCGCCGGACATGCAGCCGTGCTCGCTCGTCGTGTCGTGCGGCGGGTGCCCGTGCGCCGTCGACCACGGCTGGCTCGAGGAGCGCAACGCGCGCCTCGCCGAGTGCCTGGCGGACGCCGACCTCGTGCTCGCGCCGTCGCGGAGCGCGGCCGACGTGATGATCGCCAACGGCGTCGACGCCCGACTGGTCCGGGTCGACGAGAACGGCCTCCCGGACGGGGCGCCGCAGGCCGGGGAGCGCGCCACGTCGGGCGCCGTCCGCCTCATGTTCGCGGGCGGCAGCGACCCCATGAAGGGGCTGCCCGTCCTGCTCGACGCGGTCCGCGAGGTGCCGCCGGGCGACTGGTCGCTCGACCTCTACGGCGTGCCGGACGACGCCGTGCGGGGCCTGACCGGTGTCCGTGCGCAGCCCGCGTTCCAGCCGACGGACCTCCAGGGCGTCCTCGCGGCGCACGACGTGCTCGTGCTGCCGTCGGTCATGCGCGAGTCCCACTCCATCCTCACGCGCGAGGCGCTGGGCGCCGGCCTCGCGGTCGTCTGCACCGACACCCTCGGTCCCGAGGAGGTGGTGCGCGACGGCGAGAACGGCCTGATCGTGCCCGCCGCGGACCCGCACGCGCTCGCCGTGGCGCTGCGCGACCTCGTCTCGGCGCCCGAGCGGGTCGCGCAGATGCAGGAGCACGCCCCCGACGTCGTCGTGCGGGCGCTCGACGACCAGGTCCAGGGTCTCGACGCGCTGTACCGCGAGCTCGTCGCGGAGCAGGACCCGGCGGCGGTCGAGCCCGTGCCGGTCGTCAGCCGCGTGCTGTTCGTCGTCGGCATCCAGGGCGCGCCGCTGCGCTACCGCGCGCAGCTGCCCGCGGAGTCGCTGCGGGAGCTCGGCGTCACGGCCGAGGTCCGGCACTACCGCGACCCCGAGCTGCCCGCGCTCGCCGCCGTCGCGGACGCCGTCGTGGTCTACCGCGTCCCGGCCACGGACGACGTCCTCGCCCTGGTCCGGCAGGTCCGTGAGCGGGACCGCCCCGTGCCGGTGCTGTTCGACGTCGACGACCTCATCGTGGACCCCGAGCTGCGCGGTCAGGTCCACGGGCTCGGCGGCATGAGCGAGGACGAGCTCGCCCTCTGGTGGAACGGGGTCGCGCGCTACCGGACGACGCTCGAGGCGTGCGACGCCTACATCGGCAGCACGCAGGCGCTGTGCGACGAGGTGGGCCGGCTGACCGGCATGCCCGCGCACCGCTTCGCCAACGGCGTCGGCTCGGCGCTCGGCCGGATCAGCGAGGCCGCGCTCGCCCGTGACCGGCGACCCGGGCCGCTGCGCATCGGCTACTTCTCGGGCACCACGACGCACGACGCCGACTGGGCGCTGGTCGAGCCGGCCGTCGTCGAGGTCATGCGGCGGCACCCCGACGTGCAGCTGTGGCTCGGCGGCCTGCTGACGACCGGTCCGGCGCTCGAGCCCGTCGCCGACCGCGTGCACCGCCTCCCGATGCTGCCGTGGACCGAGCTGCCCGGGCGGCTGCGCGACGTCGACGTCAACCTCGCCCCGCTCGTCCTGGGGTCGGTGTTCAACGAGGCCAAGTCCGCGATCAAGTGGCTCGAGGCGGCGCTGACCGCGACGCCGACGGTCGCCTCGCCCACGCAGCCGTTCCGCGAGTCGATCGAGGACGGCGTGACGGGGCACCTCGCGCAGACCCACGACGAGTGGGTCGACGCGCTCGAGCGGCTCGTGACCGACGAGCACCACCGGACCCTGGTCGGTGCCCGGGCGCGCCGCGCCGCCCTGCTGCAGTGGTCGCCCGCGCCGCAGGGACGGCGGTACCTCGAGATCCTCGAGCAGGCGTCCCTGCACGTGCGGCTCGCGCCCCGGCGCGAGACG
>NZ_JAAXOY010000381.1 GCF_012396155.1 Cellulomonas septica
GCGCGAGTACCTGCTCAAGCCCGTGCCGAACGCGCTGTTCACCCGGGACACCACGAGCTGGTTGTACGGCGGTGTCACCCTCAACCCGCTGTACTGGCCCGCCCGGCACGACGAGACGCTCCTCATGTAGTCCGTCTACGCGTTCCACCCGGACTTCGTCGGCTCGACCGTGCGGACCGCGACCCCGTCACGGGGACCGTGCCGACGCGTGCGGCGGGTCTCCATGACGGGGTCGTGGGCTCGGCGGGCCGCGAGACGCAGCTCCCCGGCCGGTGGGTCAGAGGGAGCGCTGATACGTGCGCATCGCCGCGACCGACCAGGCCGCCACCAGGACGGCGAGCACCGTCAGGAAGGCCGAGCGGGTGCCGACCAGGGCCCAGTCGACGTCGGTCGACATCGCGGTGCGCGCGACCTCGGTCGCCCAGGTCAGCGGGTTGAACCGCGCCGCCGACTCGACCCACGCGGGCAGCAGGGCGGGCGGCATGAGGGCCGTCGAGACGAACGTCGCTGGCAGGACGATCGTCGTCGAGATGCCGATGAGCGCCGTCTGGTCCCGGGCCAGCAGCGCGACGGCCGCGGACAGCGAGCAGAACGACGCCGCGAGCAGCAGCGACGCACCGAGCGCGACGGCCAGCCCGACGACCCCGCCGTCGAACCGCGCGCCCGCCGCGAAGGCGATCGCGAGCACGATCACGCCCTGCACGGCCGTGAGCAGCAGCTGCTGCACGAGCTGCCCGACCACGAGCGCCGACCGGTGCACCGGTGACGTGAGCAGGCGGTCCATGACCCCGCTGCGGATGTCGTCGATGAAGCCGGTCCCCGCCCAGGCGCCCGAGTAGAGGACGGTCATCATGAGGATGCCGGGCACGAGGAACGTGAGGTAGTCGGCGCCCTCAAAGCCGGGCACGGTCGCCACCGACTCGAAGACGTTGCCGAACAGCACGATCCACACGAGCGGCTGCAGCACGGAGACGCCGAGGCCCCAGGGCTGCCGCACGGTGCCGACGACCCAGCGTCGGCAGACCTCGCCGGTCTGCGCCCACCAGGACGCGGGCCGGGCGGCCGGGGTGACGACACGGGTCGGGGTGAGCGTGGCGGTCATCGGGCCACCTCCTGGGCGTCGCGTCGGGTGGCGGTGCGGTCGTCGGGTGCGGTCCCGTCGGACCCTCGCGCGCCGGGACGGCCTGCGGCCGAGCCGGTCGAGCGGTCGGTCGACGAGTCCGACCAGGAGCGGCCCGCGTAGCGGAGGTAGACGTCGTCGAGCGTCGGGCGCGAGACCGCGACAGCCCCGTGCCGGACGCCCGCCGCCTGGAGCGCGGCGATGGTCGCGCCGACGACGGCCGGGCCGTCGGGCGTGCGCGCGACGAGACGGCCGGTCGGCCCCTCGACGTGCACGACGACGTCGGTCAGCACGCGCGCGACGGCGGCACGCACCGCGTCGGCGTCGGGCTCGACGAGGTCGACCGTGAGGGTGTCGCCCACGAGCGTCGCCTTGAGCTCGTCGGGCGTCCCGGCGACGACGACACGCCCCCGGTCGACGATGCTCAGCCCGTCGGCCAGCCGGTCGGCCTCCTCGAGGTAGTGCGTCGTGAGCAGGACGGTGAGCGCGTCCTCGCCGGCCAGACGACGGATCTCGTCCCACATCGACGCGCGCGCCTCGGGGTCGAGGCCCGTGGTCGGCTCGTCGAGGAACAGCACGCGCGGCGCGTCGACCAGGCCGAGCGCGACGTCGAGCTTGCGCCGCGTCCCGCCCGACAGGCCGCCCGTGCGGCGGTCGCCCGCGTCGCCGAGCCCGAACCGGTCGACCAGAGCGGCCGCCCGGTCGGCTGCGGCAGACCGCGAGGAACCCCGCAGCCGCGCGGCCATGACGAGGTTCTCCCGCGGGGTCAGCAGCGGGTCGGCGCCCGTGCCCTGCGAGACGTAGCCGATGCTGCGGCGGACCGCGTCGGCGTCGACCACGACGTCCTGCCCGACGACCCGGGCCGTGCCGCTCGTCGCGCGCGACAGCGTCGTGAGGATCTTCGTGGTGGTGGACTTGCCGGCGCCGTTGGGGCCGAGCAGCCCGTGCACGGTGCCGGCGGGGACGGTGAGCGTGAGGCCGTCGAGGGCGCGGACGTCCGGGCGGCCACGGCCGCCGGGGTACGTCTTGACCAGGTCGACCGCCTCCACCGCCGGTGGGCGGATGGGCATGGTGGTGCTCCTTCTCGGTCGGACCGAGGCGCCACCTATGCTGGTCGTCGCAGCGGATCGCACAGGTGTCCCGCCTCGCGGCGGGGCTCGGTCGGTTCGTCGTCGGTCGGCCCGGGTGTGCCAGCACCTGGGCCGACCTTGTTCCCGGGGACGGTTCCCCGGGGGGTCGTGGTGGCGACGACGGCGCGACGGCCGCCCTCGCCCGTCAGCGGTCGGGCGGGCCCTCCTGTCCCGACAGGAACGGCGACAGCGCGTCGGCGACCGCCTCGGCGAGCTCGTCCGGGTCGATGCGACCCGCCGCGTTGGTCCGCGCGTGCAGCGACCGCCACATGTCGACGTGCTCGAGCGTGCCGTCGGAGATCGACGCCTCGAGCCCGACGACGAAGTCGAGCTCGGCGCGCAGCAGCCCGATCTCGTACTCGGCCTCGAGCGCGAAGATCCGGGGAAGCCCCTGCCGGCGGGCCTCGTCGACCGTCGTCTCGAGCGACGTGAGCGTCGTGCGCACCGACGCGGCACGCATGCGCAGCAGCCGCGCGACGTCGTCGGGCGCGAGCAGCGGGAGGAACGACAGCGCGGCCTCGAACTGCGGGAACTCCTTGACGGGCGTCCGCACGAGGTCGCTCAGCCAGTCGACGGCCTCCGTCGCACCGGCGTCGGTGATCCGGTAGACGGTGCGCGTCGGGCGGTTGCCCTCGCGCTCGGTCGACGCGGCCTCGATCAGCCCGCGCTTCTCGAGGCCCTCGACGACCGAGTACAGCGACCCGAAGTTGAGGCGCACGGTCTCGTCCTTCCGGCGCTCGCGGAGGGTCATCGACATCTCGTACGGGTGCATCGGCCGCTCCCAGAGCAGCGTGAGCACGGCCAGCGCCAACGGGTTGCTCCGCCCTCGCCCTGCCACCCCGATCACCTCCACCCGCGTCCTACTCGTCTTCGAATGCTCGTCCCAGAGTATATCGCGTCTATATCGCGTCTCAACCCCCTGGACCCGGCACGCGGTCGGTCGGCTGTGTCGAACGCGCCATCAGCGCCGCGTCGGGCACCTCAGACGGCTCTGACGGCGCGTTCGTCGTCGGATCGTCGCGGGCCGTTCACCTGCGGGTTCACGACGCGACACGGGGTGTCGACACCCTCGCGCCGACACACCGATCGAAGGAGCACCGATGCTGCGTCCGCAGCCCCCCGCCGAGCCCGCCGGCCGCCCCGCACACCCGTCCGCCGCACGCCGCGCGAACGGGTCGGGCAGG
>NZ_JAAXOY010000382.1 GCF_012396155.1 Cellulomonas septica
CCGCGACACCCGCGCGCCGCGTCACCGTGAGATGGGGCGCCTGCCAGCCGGCCTCGTGCAGCTCGCCGTGGGCCGGGCGGAACGCGCGGTCGGCCGCCACGAGCAGGTCGGCGTCGAGCAGCGAGTCACCCGCCGCGAACGTGAGGTCGGCGCCGACGCGCTGCGCGACCTCGGCGACCGCGGCGGACTTGGTCAGCGGGGCGGGCACGCAGTACACCTTGCGCCCCTGCAGCGACACCGTCCACCCGCGCTGCGCGCACCACGCGGTGAGGTCGTCGACGAACGTCGGCGGCAGCAGGTCACGGTGGACGACGAGGTACGTGAACAGGTCCTCCGCGACGCGGTGCTTGCGGACCCACGGCTGCTCGGCGACGACGCGCAGGTGCTCGACGACCTCCGCGAGCGGCGCGCACTCCCCCAGCCGCGCGTGCACCGTCGCCGTCCAGTCGGCGCACGGCTCGCCGTCGACGAGGATGTGCCCGCCGTTCGACGTCACCGCGTACCGCGGACCCGGCTCGGGGAAGCGGACGCGCGCGTACTGCTTGCGGGTGCGCGTCGTCGTCGGGACGAACCACGCCGCCTCGACGAGGTCGCCGATCATCTCCTCCGCGTCGCGCGTCCAGAACGACACCGGCTCGCCCTCGAACACCTCCGCGACCGTCATCGCGGGTGCCTGCTCGTCGTCGCCGCCGAGCCGCAGCGCGGCCGCCGAGTAGATGAGCGTGCGGTCCAGGTCGCACGCGACCACCACGGCGCTCACGCGTCACCCCGCACGGCCCGGCCGTCGGCGCCCGTCGCGCCGGCGGTGAACCGCGGGTGGATGAGGCCCACGCACGAGTAGGGCAGGTCGGCGACGGTCTCCACGGGTACTCCTCGTTCGGCGGCCAGGTGCCGGACGTGCGCGACGTCGGCGGGGTCGACGTCGGGTCGGACGAGGACACGCCACGGTACGCGGCGCAGCAGCACACGCGTCGTCTCGCCCACGCCCGGCTTCACGAGGTTGACGTCCCCGATGCCGTACTCCTCGACGATCCGCTCGACCGCGGCCCACCCGGCCCAGTCGACGTCGGCGTGCGCGTCGGCCAGGGCGCGCCAGTCGCGCTCGACCGCGTCGCGGACGTCGTCGAACCGCGCCGCGACCACGTCGAGGAAGCGCCCCGACACGTCGGCGGGCGCGAGGTCCGCGTAGAACTTCGCGCCGTGGAACTGGTCCGGTCCGATGAGGTCGCGGTTGAGCACCGTGCGCGAGACCAGCCCCGACACCGTCGAGTTCAGGCACGCCGACGGCACGAGGAAGTCGTCGCGCGTCCCCGCGAGCCGCACGCAGCGGCCCGGGTCGGCGAGCACCGCGAGGTCGCGCGGGAACGCGACGCCGGTGCGCCGCTCGTGGTCGACCAGCGCGGCGTCGAGCTCGCGCGCGATCGCGCCCTTGCCCGTCCAGCCGTCGACGAACACCACCGACGCCGGGTCGTGGTGCGCCGCGAGGTACCGCAGCGCGACGTCGTCGATCCCGCGGCCGCGCACGATCGACACCGCGTGGTGCGGCAGGTCGACGCCGTGCACCAGGCGCGCCCAGCGGCGGACCAGGATGCCGACCGGCGTGCCGGCGCGGGCCAGCGACACGAGCGTCGCCCCCTCGCCGCGGGCCGCCAGGATCTGCTCCGCGACCACGCCGACCGCGTGCGCGAGCCGCTCCGCACCCGCCTCGAGCGCCTCGTCGAACAGCCGCACGTACGCCGCGCTCGGCTGGTACTCGACCGGCAGCGACTCCGCGTAGTGCGCGCCGCCCGACTGCACGGCCTCCTCGCGCTCCTCGACGGGCGCCTCGAGCGCCACGCCCGACAGGTCCGTGAGCAGCCACGTGACCTCGTCGGGCGCGTACGAGCCGAATGCGGGACCGCGCAGCGGCTCGGGCAGCACGGTGGCGTCCGTGCGGTGCGCGGGCAGGTCGAGAACCGCACGTGTCGCCGCCGCCCGCTGCGCCGCCACGTCGGGGAGGACGACCAGCAGCACGTCGTCGGTGTGCGCGGCGACCTCGTCGAGCAGTCCGCCCGGGGCGGTCAGCGCCGGGGTGTCGCCGGGTGCGTCCGTCACCACCACGACCGCGTCGAACCGCTCCGCGGGCGCGCTCGGGGCGACGTTGTACGCGAACCTCCGGTGCCCCGGCTCGCCCGGGGCCGCGTCGGCGGGCTCGTCGTGCGCGGAGAAGGCGACCGTCGACCGGATGGCGTAGGCCGCGTCGTCGACGGCCAGGACCGGCGAGCGCGTCGTCGTCGAGAAGCGCACGTCGACCGTGCCGTCGAGCGCGACCGCCACCGCCTCGGCGAGGCGCAGCGGCGCGTCCATGAGCTCCTCGGTGCCCAGGACCAGGACGCGTCCCCCGGCGTCGGTCGCCCGCGACGAGCCGGCGGCGAGAGCGTCCCGCAGCGTCGTCGCGCACGTCGGGAGCGCGGCGTCGAGCGCCTGACGGTCGGCGGTGTCCACGCCGTGCCGACCCGTCTCGGGCAGAGTCGCCGGCCATCCGACGTCGACGCGACGGACCGCCGCGCGTCGCGGTCGGGCGGAGTCCGCTCCAGGTGTGCGGCCGTCGCCGGGGCCCCCTGCGGGAGCGTCCGGCCCGGCCTGACCGGCGGTGTCCGGACGAGTGACCTCCGGGCCGGTGGCGGCCGGCGCGACCTGGACGGTCGCCGCGTCGCCGCCGTCAGGCGCGACCGGGACACCGGCGGCGTCGACCTCCGCGACCAGCGTCGCGCCACGGGTCACCACGTCGTCCGGGGCCTCGACCTGGCCCGCGACCAGCGCGACGACGTGGATGCGCGCACCCAGGCGGTCGGCGAGCGCGGCGGCGCGGGCGCGGTCGTCGTCGGTGCGCAGGTCGACGAGCGTCGCGACGACGTACCGGTCCCGTGCGGCGAGCCGGTGCACGGCCTCGATCGTGTGCAGCGCGGTCGTGCCGGTGGAGAGCTCGTCGTCGACGAGCACGAGCGGCGCGTCCGAGGCGAGCAGCGCCGGGTCGGCCGGGAGCAGCAGGTGCGTCGTCGCGTGCGAGTGGTCCTCCTCGAACGCCCCGACCGACGGCACGCCCGCGACGGGTCGGCGCGTCGAGTGCAGGTACGGCGCACCGCCCAGCGCGTCGGCGACCGCGTGCCCGAGGGCCGTCGCCGTCTCCGCGTACCCGAGCACGACGGCCGACGCGGGCACGTCGGCGACCAGGTCGGCGACCACGCCGGTCAGCAGCGTGGGAGCCACGGGGTCGCCGTCGAGCGCGTCCCGCAGGACGGCACCCGCGCTCAGCAGGCGGTCGTCGAGGTCCGCGCCGGTGTCGGTCGCCTCGACCGGCGGCTCGACGAGCGACCGCGCCGCGAGCGCGCCCAGCAGCAGGCCCGCGCCGCGGACCACGCGCGG
>NZ_JAAXOY010000383.1 GCF_012396155.1 Cellulomonas septica
GGTCGGCAGCCCGGCCAGCGTGCGCGCGGCGGCGGCCACCAGCACGACCGGCGACGTGACGACGAGCGCGCGCAGGCCCGTCGGGCCCGTGCTGCGGCTGTCCGCGAGCAGGTCGTCGTCCCGCCGATCGTCTACCCGGAGGCCCTGCCGGTCAGCGCGCGGCGCGACGAGATCGCCGCGGCGATCCGCGACCACCAGGTCGTCGTCGTCGCGGGCGAGACGGGGTCGGGCAAGACGACGCAGCTGCCGAAGATCGCGCTCGACCTGGGCCGCGGGCGGGCCGGCCAGATCGGCCACACGCAGCCTCGCCGGATCGCGGCCCGGTCGGTCGCGGAGCGGATCGCCGAGGAGGTCGGCACGCCGCTCGGGGAGCTCGTCGGGTACCAGGTGCGGTTCACGGACACGTCGTCCGAGGAGACGCTCGTCAAGGTCATGACGGACGGCATCCTGCTCGCGCAGTTCCAGCGCGACCCGATGCTGTGGGCGTACGACACGCTCATCATCGACGAGGCGCACGAGCGCTCGCTCAACATCGACTTCATCCTCGGCTACCTGACGCGGCTGCTGCCGCAGCGGCCGGACCTCAAGGTCGTCATCACGTCGGCGACGATCGACTCCGCGCGGTTCGCGCAGCACTTCGCCGGCCCGCCGACGCCCGAGCACCCCGACGGCGTGCCCGCGCCGGTCGTCGAGGTCAGCGGCCGCACGTACCCCGTCGAGATCCGGTACCGGCCCCTGTCGCCTGACGTCGAGGCACCCGCGGAGGACGCCGGACGCCGCGTGCGGGCGAAGGCGACCGAGGACCGCGACCTCATGACCGCGATCACCGAGGCGGTCGACGAGCTGTCCGCCGAGGGGCCCGGCGACATCCTCGTGTTCCTGTCGGGCGAGCGGGAGATCCGCGACGCGGAGGACGCGCTGCGCACGTCGCTGGGCACCCGCGTCACGGATCCGCGCCACCCGCAGGCCGTCGAGCTCCTGCCGCTCTACAGCCGCCTGTCGGCCGCCGAGCAGCACCGGGTGTTCGAGCAGCACGCGGCCCGACGCGTCGTGCTCTCCACGAACGTCGCCGAGACGTCGCTGACCGTGCCGGGCGTCCGGTACGTCGTCGACCCCGGGACCGCGCGCATCTCGCGCTGGTCGAAGGCGACCAAGGTGCAGCGGCTGCCGATCGAGCCGATCTCGCAGGCGTCGGCCAACCAGCGGTCCGGGCGGTGCGGGCGCGTCGCCGACGGCATCGCGATCCGGCTGTACTCGCCGGACGACTTCGCGTCGCGACCGATGTACACCGAGCCGGAGATCCTGCGCACGTCGCTGGCCTCGGTGATCCTGCAGATGATCGCGGTCGGCGTCGCGGCGTCGCCCGACGACGTGACCGACTTCCCGTTCGTCGACCCGCCCGACGTGCGGGCCGTGCGCGACGGCGTGCAGCTGCTGACGGAGCTCGGGGCGCTGGAGACGGTCCCGGTCACCGACGCGTCCGGGCGGACGACGAGCGTCACGCGGCTCACCGACACGGGCCGGGCGCTCGCGCAGCTGCCGATGGACCCGCGGCTCGCGCGCATGATCGTCGAGGGCGGCCGGCGTGGCGTCGCGCGCGAGGTCATGGTGATCGCGGCGGCGCTGTCGATCCAGGACCCGCGCGAGCGTCCCGCCGAGGAGCGCGACCGCGCCGACCAGCTGCACGGCCGGTTCGCCGACCCGACGTCCGACCTGCTCGCGTACCTCAACCTCTGGCAGTACCTGCGCGAGCAGCAGCGCGCGCTGTCGGGCAACGCGTTCCGGCGGCTATGCCGGTCGGAGCACCTCAACTACCTGCGCATCCGCGAGTGGCAGGACGTCGTGACGCAGCTGCGCGAGCTCGCGAAGCCGCTGGGCATCCACGTGTCGCCGCTGCGCCCGGGCTCGTCGTCCGGTCCGATCGCGGCCGATTCGGCGGCGACCTCCGCGGTCGACGGCGCGACATCCGCTCCCGGTGACGATGCCTCCGCCGGCGGCGGAGGTCGCGGTCCCGACGACACCGCCCGCGGCGCGCTGCGGCTCGAGTGGGACGCCGACCGCATCCACGTGAGCGTGCTGTCCGGGCTGCTGTCGCACATCGGCATGCAGGAGGCGACGGAGGTCGCCGCACCCGCCCGCGGTGCGCAGGGCGGCGCCCGAGGGCGGCGGCCCGACCGGCGGGCACGCAACGAGTACCTGGGCGCGCGCGGGGCGCGGTTCGCGATCTTCCCCGGGTCCGGGCTCGCGAAGCGGCCGCCGTCGTGGGTCATGGCCGCCGAGCTCGTCGAGACGTCCCGCCTCTGGGCGCGCGACGCGGCACGCATCCAGCCCGAGTGGGCCGAGGAGGTCGGCGCGCACCTCGTCAAGCGCACGTACTCCGAGCCGGCGTGGTCGTCGAAGCAGGGCGCCGCGACCGCGTCGGAGAAGGTCCTGCTCTACGGGGTGCCGATCGTCGCGCAGCGCCGCGTGCTGTACGCCAAGGTCGACCCCGAGCACGCGCGCGAGCTGTTCGTGCGGCACGCGCTCGTGCAGGGCGAGTGGACGACGCACCACCAGTTCTTCCACGAGAACCGGCGCCTGCTCGCCGAGGCCGAGGGCCTGGAGGCGCGCGCCCGTCGCCGGGACCTGGTCGTCGACGACGACGTCCTGTTCGCCTTCTACGACGAGCGGGTCCCGTCCGACGTCGTCTCCGCGCGGCACTTCGACCAGTGGTGGAAGGGCGCCCGACGACGCGACCCCGACCTGCTCACCTTCACGCGCGAGCTGCTCGTCGCCGACGACGCCGAGGCCATCGACGAGTCCGCGTTCCCGTCGCGCTGGCCGCAGGGCGACCTGCGCCTGCCGCTGACCTACCAGTTCCAGCCCGGCACCGAGGCCGACGGCGTGACGGTGCACGTCCCGATCACGGCACTGGCCCGGCTGACCCCCGACGGCTTCGACTGGATGGTGCCGGGCCTGCGCGAGGAGCTCGTCACCGCCACGATCCGCTCGCTGCCCAAGCCCGTGCGCGTGCAGCTCGTGCCCGCGCCCGACGTCGCGCGGTCCGTCGAGGCGTGGCTGCGCGAGCACACCGCGTCGTGGGAGGACACCGTCCGCGCCGGCGACGCCGCACCGTCGTTCCGCGAGCTGTTCCGGCAGGCCGTCCGGGCGGTGCGCGACGTCGACGTGCCCGACGACGCGTTCGACGACGACAAGCTGCCGCCGCACCTGCGCATGACGTTCCGCGTCGTCGGGGACCGCGGGGGCGTCGTCGACGAGGGCAAGGACCTGCTGGTCCTCCAGCGGCGGCTCGCGTCACGCACGCAGGAGGCCGTCGACGCGGCCGTCCGGACGGCCGTGCGCGCGGCGATGGAGGAGGCGCGCGCGGCGTCCGGCGGGTCGGGCGGCAGTGGGTCGGGTTCCGGAGGGACGGCCGGGTC
>NZ_JAAXOY010000384.1 GCF_012396155.1 Cellulomonas septica
CGCGCGGTGCGGGTCGGTGCCCCAGCGGGCGGCGTCCGGGACGCCGAGCGCGTCGCACAGGGCGTGCCAGACGGTCCGCGGCTCGTCGCCGTCGTCGAGCGCCTGCTGCGCGGTCCGGTTGCCGAGCTCCCCGATGACGAGCTCGCGCACGAGCCCGCGGCCCTGGGCGCTGCCCAGGACGTCGTCGACCAGATCCCAGAACTCCCGGTACCTCACGGCCCACAGCCTGCCACCCCGCGCGCGCTGCGCCCACACCGACGTGCGGATCTGCGAAGGGCGGGTGTGGGCGGTGCCTGGCACGATGACGCGGTGGTGCTCAACCGGTTCTCCGACGCGACGCAGGCGTGGTTCTCCGGCGCGTTCGAGCAGCCCACGGCCGCGCAGACGGGCGCGTGGACCGCGGTGTCGGGCGGGGAGCACGCGCTCGTCGTCGCGCCGACCGGGTCCGGCAAGACGCTCGCGGCCTTCCTGTGGGCGCTCGACGGCCTGCTCACGCAGGACCAGCCGGAGGACCCGGCCGCGCGCTGCCGCGTCGTGTACGTCTCGCCGCTCAAGGCGCTCGCGACCGACGTCGAGCGCAACCTGCAGTCCCCGCTGGTCGGCATCCGGCAGGCCGCGGCGCGGCTCGGGCGCACGCTGCCCGACGTGTCGGTCGGGATCCGCACGGGCGACACCCCGCCGGCCGAGCGGCGCGCGTTCGCGACGAAGCCGCCGGACATCCTCATCACGACGCCCGAGTCGCTGTACCTCGTGCTGACGTCGGCGGCGCGGTCGGGCCTGTCGGGCGTCCGGACGGTCATCGTCGACGAGATCCACGCCGTCGCCGGGACCAAGCGCGGCGCGCACCTCGCGCTGTCGCTCGAGCGGCTCGACGCGCTGCTGGACCGCCCGGACGGGCCCGGGCCGGTGCAGCGGATCGGGCTGTCGGCGACCGTCCGACCCGTCGAGACGGTGGCCGAGTTCCTCGGGGGTGCGCGTCCGGCGGCGCAGGGCGGGCGGACGGTGACCGTCGTGCAGCCGCCGTCGACCAAGCGCATCGAGGTCGACGTCGTCGTGCCCGTCCCGGACCTGACGGAGCTCGGGACCGCCGCCGGGTCGGACACCCCGCTGCCCGACCTCGACCTGAGCGGCACCGCGGACCGCCCGCTGACCCGCCCGTCGATCTGGCCGCACGTCGAGGAGCGCGTCGTCGACCTCGTCGCGGACCACCGCTCGACGCTCGTCTTCACCAACTCGCGCCGCGGCGCCGAGCGCCTGACCGCGCGCATCAACGAGGTGTGGGCCGGCCGCCAGGGCGAGGACGTGCCCGACCCCGGCACGCTGCGGCCTGCGGCGGCACCGGCGCAGTCGGGGACGGCCGTCGGGATCGACACCCGTACCGCGGAGACGATCCTCGCGCGCGCGCACCACGGGTCGATGAGCCGCGCGGAACGCACGCGCACCGAGTCCGAGCTCAAGGCGGGCCGGCTGCCCGCCGTGGTCGCGACGAGCTCGCTCGAGCTCGGCATCGACATGGGTGCGGTCGACCTCGTCGTGCAGGTCGGCTCCCCGCCGTCGGTCGCGAGCGGGCTGCAGCGCGTCGGACGTGCGGGCCACCAGGTCGGCGCGGTCTCGCGCGGCGTCGTGTTCCCGACGTTCCGCGGCGAGCTCGTGCCGGCCGCGGTCACGGCCGAGCGGATGCGGGCCGGCACCCTCGAGCCGCTGTCGGTGCCGCGCAACGCGCTCGACGTGCTCGCGCAGCAGGTCGTGGCCATGGTCGCGACCGACGACTGGTCGGTCGACGACCTCGCGGCCGTGGTCCGCCGCGCCGGACCGTTCTCGACGCTCGGCGACGCGACGCTGCGCGCGGTGCTCGACATGCTCGCGGGCCGCTACCCGAGCGAGGAGTTCGCCGAGCTGCGCCCGCGGATCGTGTGGGACCGCGTGACCGACACGCTGTCCGCGCGGCCGGGCGCGCTGCGGCTCGCGGTCACGAGCGGCGGGACGATCCCCGACCGCGGCCTGTTCGGCGTGTTCCTCGCGAGCGGCGCGACGACGAGCGACGTGCCCGTCGACGCCGAACGCACCGGCGGCCGCGTGCGCGGTGGGCGGCGCGTCGGCGAGCTCGACGAGGAGATGGTCTACGAGTCCCGCGTGGGCGACACGTTCACGCTCGGGTCGAGCACGTGGCGCATCGACGACATCACCCCCGACCGCGTGCTCGTCACCCCGGCGCCGGGCGTCCCCGGGCGGCTGCCGTTCTGGAAGGGCGACTCGCAGGGACGCCCCGCCGAGCTCGGCCGCGCGATGGGCGCGTGGGTGCGCGAGCTCGGCACGCTGCCCGAGCCGGCCGCGCGGGCGCGCGTCGAGGCGGCCGGGCTCGACCCCTGGGCGGCCGACAACCTGCTCACGTACCTGGCCGAGCAGCGCGCCGCCACGGGCGACCTGCCGACCGACACCGTGCTCGTCGTCGAGCGGTTCCGCGACGAGATCGGCGACTGGCGCGTCGTGCTGCACTCCCCCTACGGCGCACGCGTCCACGCGCCCTGGGCGATCGTCGTGGGGGCGCGCCTGCGCGAACGGTACGGGGTCGACGCCGCCGCGATGCACGCCGACGACGGGATCGTCCTGCGGTTGCCCGACGTGCTCGGCGAGGACGCGTGGGCCGACGGGAGCGACGCCGACGCGGGCCCGGCGATCGGGCTCGACGACCTGCTGGTCGACGCCGACGAGGTGCTCGACACCGTGCGCTCGGAGCTCGGCTCGTCGGCGATGTTCGGCGCCCGGTTCCGCGAGGCCGCGAGCCGCGCGCTGCTGCTCCCCCGCCGCCGACCCGACCGGCGCCAGCCGCTGTGGCAGCAGCGTCAGCGGTCCGCGCAGCTGCTGTCCGTCGCCGCGCAGTACCCCGACTTCCCGATCCTGCTCGAGGCCGTCCGCGAGTGCCTGCAGGACGACTTCGACACCGAGGCGCTCCAGTCGCTCATGCGCGACGTCGCGAACGGGCGCGTCCGCGTCGTGGAGGTGACGACGCCGCAGCCGTCGCCCTTCGCGCAGGCGCTCCTGTTCGGGTACACGGCGCAGTTCCTGTACGAGGGCGACGCGCCCCTCGCCGAGCGGCGCGCGGCCGCGCTCACGCTCGACCCGACGCTGCTCGCCGAGCTGCTGGGCCAGGGCGGCGAGTCGCAGCTCGCGGACCTCCTGGACCCCGAGGCGGTCGTCCGGACGGAGGCCGAGCTCGCGGGCACGGCGCCGGACCGGCAGGTGTCGTCGCTCGAGGGGCTCGCGCAGCGCATCGTCGCCGGTGACGTGCCCGAGTCCCTGCGCGGCAAGCGGCTCGTCAGCCTCGACCTCGCGGCGATGGTCGCGGGCG
>NZ_JAAXOY010000385.1 GCF_012396155.1 Cellulomonas septica
TGCGCGTCGGGGCGGGCCTCGGGCGGGGCGAGCGGCGGGCCGTCGACGGGCACGCCGTCGGCGTAGTCCCACCACCAGTCCTCACCGGGCTCGAACGAGCGCATGTAGCGGTGGCCCGTCTCGCGCCAGTGCGCGGTCGCGTGCTGGGCGGGGGACGTGTCGCAGCAGCCGACGTGGCCGCAGTGCGCGCAGCGGCGCAGGTGCACCCACCACCCCCCGTCGGCGTCGCACTCCGCGCAGCCGGTGCCGCTCGGCGGGACGGTGGTGTCGACGTCGATGCTCACGAGGCCTCCGGTGGGGTGAGGGGCAGGCGGACGAGGAAGCGGGTGTCGCCGGGCTGCGACGTCACGCGGAGGTCGCCGTGGTGCTTGCCGACGACGATGCGCCACGAGATGTCGAGGCCGAGCCCGGTGCCGGACCCGACGGGCTTGGTCGTGAAGAACGGCTCGAAGACGCGGTCGACGATCTCGGACGGGATGCCGGGTCCGGTGTCCGCGATCTCGACCTCGAGCCAGTCCTCGACGCGACGGGTCGTGATCGTGAGGCGGCGCTGGTCGGGCGGCATCTCGGCGAGGGCCTGGCGGGCGTTGTCGACCAGGTTCGTCCAGACCTGGTTGAGCTCGGCGCCGTGCACGAGGACGGGCGGCAGCGACCGGTCGTAGTGCCGGACGACGTCGACGCCCTTGAGCTTGGCGTCGAGCATCGTCAGGGTGCTGTCGAGCAGGACGTGGACGTCGGCCTCCTGCTGCGCCGCGCGGCCGATCTGCGAGTACTGCTTCGCGGCCTCGACGAGCGTGGAGATGCGGGTCGTCGCGTCCTCGACCTCGTTCATGAGCAGCTCGGTCTCGAGCGTGTAGCCGAGCCAGTGCGCGGCGCCCGCGACGACGTTCTCCGGGATGCCGCCGACGTGGTCCTCGAGCCACTGCGGGTCGATGCCGGCCTCGACGAACGAGTGCGCCATCTCGGCGTTGTCGCCGACGCCGTGGTCGTCGAGCCAGTCCGCGACGTCGTCCTCGCGGTCCGAGGTGTCCAGCGCCGACAGCGGCGGTCGGCCGCGTGCCTCCTCCAGCGCCGCGACGGCCTTCTCCTGCAGCTCGATGATCTGCACGAGCTCGTCGCGGTCGTACGCACCCGACGCGACGAGCGCGAGCTTGCTGCGCATCCGGGCCACCCGCTCGCGCAGCGTCGCGGTCGCGCGGGTCGCGGCCGACGCCGGGTTGTTGAGCTCGTGAGTGAGGCCCGCCGACAGCGACCCGAGCGCGAGGAGGCGTTCGCGCTGGGCGGTCGCCGTCTGCATGCTCTTCTGCCCGAAGAACAGGCCCTCCAGCAGGTGCATCGCCATGGGGAACCACGTGTGCATGACCTCGGAGAAGTCCGCGGCCGGCAGCACGTAGAACCGCGACGGCGTGAGGACGCGCAGCGAGTGCAGGTAGCTGCGGGCCTCCTGCTGCTGGAGGTACGCGTGCCACGCGCCCGCGTAGACGCCGACCTGCGACGTGCGGCTGATCTCGACGTCGTCCGTGCCGACCCGCCGGTACAGCGCGATCGAGCCGTCGAGCAGCACGTAGAACGCGTCGGCGGGCTCACCTTCGCGGAAGACGAAGCCGGGTTCCTGCCGTTCGACGTGCCCGCGCGAGCACAGGAACAGCATCTGCTCGTCGTCCAGCTTGTCGAACAGGAAGAGCGTGCGGAGCTCCGCGATGTCGCAGGGCAGGCGGTCGGGTGTCGTCGTCACAGCTGCTCCAGGTACCGGTGGACGAGCATGACCGCCATCGCTCCCTCGCCCACGGCGGACGCGACGCGCTTGGCCGACTCGGCACGGGCGTCGCCCGCGACGAACACCCCGGGTCGGCTGGTCTCCAGGTGGTAGGGCGGGCGGTCGAGCGGCCAGCCGCTCGGCGGTCGGCCCTCGTCGAGCAGGTCCGGCCCGGCGAGCACGAACCCGCGTGCGTCGCGCGCGACCGTCCCGTCGAGCCAGTCGGTGCGCGGGACGGCACCGATGAACACGAAGAGGTGGCTCGTCGGCACCTCCTCCTTCTCGCCCGTCGTCGAGTCGCGCAGCACGAGCCGCTCGAGGTGGTCGTCGCCGATCGCCTCGACGACCTCGCAGCACGTGCGCACGTGCACCTTGGGGTTCGCCGCGATCTGCTCGATCAGGTAGTGCGACATCGACGCGGACAGGCCCTCGCCGCGCACGACGAGCGTGACCGACCGGGCCGTGCGGGACAGGTGCATCGCCGACTGCCCCGCGGAGTTCGCGCCCCCGACGATGTAGACGTCCTGGTCGGTGCACGCCGGCGCCTCGGTCAGCGCCGACCCGTAGTAGACGCCGCGCCCGGTGAGCGCCGCGAGCCCCGGACCGTCGAGCTCCCGGTACGACACCCCGTTCGCGAGCAGCACCGTGTGCGCCCCGACGACGCTCCCGTCGCCCAGCCGCACGTGCCGCGCGGCGCCGTTGACCTCGAGTGAGACGACGTCCGCCGCGAGCACGATCTCCGCACCGAACCGCAGCGCCTGCCGCCGCGCCCGCTCGGTGAGCTGCGCCCCCGAGACGCCGTCGGGGAAGCCCAGGTAGTTCTCGATGCGTGAGCTCTGCCCCGCCTGGCCGCCCGTCGCGACGCGCTCGATGAGCGCCGTGCGCAGGCCCTCCGACGCGCCGTACAGCGCCGCCGACAGGCCCGCGGGTCCGCCGCCGACCACCACCAGGTCGTAGAAGTCCGTCGCGGGCGACGTCGCCAGCCCCACCCGGGCGGCCAGCGTCGCGTCGTCGGGCGACTGCAGCGGCTCGCCCTCGGGGGTCACGACGAGCGGCACCGCCGACTCGTCCGCCCCCGCCGCCTCCAGCAGCCGGCGGCCCTCGGGCGAGTCCGACGAGAACCACCGGTACGACACCTGGTTGCGCGCCAGGAACTCGCGCACCTCCGACGACCGCGCCGACCAGCGGTGACCGACGACCTTCGCCTGCGGCACGGGAGGCGGTGCGCTCGCGGCCCACGCGTCGAGCTGCGCGTCGATGACCGGGTACAGCTTCTCCTCCGGCGGCGCCCACGGCTTGAGCAGGTAGTGGTCCAGGTCGACGACGTTGACCGCGTCGATCGCCGCCTCGGTGTCCGCGTACGCGGTCAGCAGGACCCGCCTGGCCTGCGGGAACAGGTCCATCGCCTGCTCGAGGAACTCGATGCCCGTCATCCCCGGCATCCGGTGGTCCGCGAGCAGCACCGCGACCTGCTCGCCGCGCAGCTTGAGCTCGCGCAGCGCCTCGAGCGCCGCGTCGCCCGACTCGGCGCGCACGATCCGGTAGCCCGCGCCGTAGCGGCGGCGCAGGTCGCGGGCGACCGCCCGGGAGACGGCCGGGTCGTCGTCGACGGACAGGAGCG
>NZ_JAAXOY010000386.1 GCF_012396155.1 Cellulomonas septica
CCGTCGCGGCGCGGGGCGTCGACGTGGCGGTCACGGCGGACGCGACGTCGAGGAGCCCGGCGCCGTAGTAGGGGTCGTACCCGCGCGGACCGGCGTCCCGGGTGGTCGACACCAGGCGCTGCTCGACGTCGGCGGGCGAGAGCGTGGGCGTCCGTGCGAGCACGAGCGCGGCGGCGCCGCTGACGATCGGGGCCGAGAAGGACGTGCCGGAGCCGATGACGTACCCGCCACCGGAGCCGGGGCCGACGACGTCGTTCCCGGGCGCCGCGATCGAGACGGTGTCGCCCCACGTCGACCAGCCGGCGAGCGCACCCCAGTAGTCGGTCGCCGACACCGACAGCAGGCCGGCGATCTGGGGCGCGTAGGCGGCGGGGTACTGCCGCACCTCGTCGCCCTCGTTGCCCGCGGCCGCGACGACGACCACGCCGGCGTTCACCGCGGCCTGGACCGCGTCGCGGAGCGCGGTCGAGGTGCCCGGCCCGCCGAGGGACAGGTTGATGACGTCGGCACCGTTCGAGACGGCCCAGGCGATCCCCGCCGCGACGCGCGAGTCGGTGCTGTTGCCCGCGGCGTCGAGGACGCGGACCGGCAGGATCGAGGCGTCGTACGCCACGCCGACGGCGCCCTTGCCGTTGTTCCCGCTGGCGGCGGCGGTCCCGGCGACGAGCGTGCCGTGCCCGTTCGGGTCGGTCGGCGTCGCGTCGTTGTCGACGAAGTCCCAGCCGGGGAGCATGCGCGCGGCGAGGTCCTCGTGCGTGGCGTCCACGCCCGAGTCGAGGACCGCGACGACGACGCCCTGCCCGGTCGACGCCTCCCACGCACGAGGCTGCCGGGTCAGGTCGAGGTACGGCCACGTGTAGGAGAGCAGCGGGTCGTCCGTCCAGCCGAAGCCGTGCCGCACGTGGTCGACCTGCACGTCCGCGACGTCCGGGTCCGCCGCGAGGCGCTCGACGACGGCGGCCGGGTCCTCGTCGCCGACAGGGACCGCGACGAACTTCGTCCCGGGCACGGGCTTGCCGGCCCCGGTCACTCCCGCGGCGGACAGCGTCGAGCTCTGGTCGGACCGCGACGCGTCCGGCGCGAACCGCACGAGCACCTGGTCCGGCACGGCCTCGACGGGGGCCGGGGGCTCGTACGCGGGCAGGTCGTCCCGGCCGTGCAGGACGGGGCCGTTGCTCGGGTCCACGGCGGCCGCGGGCGCCGGTGCGCTCCAGGCGGCGGAGGCAGGGACGAGCGCGACGGCGGCGACCGCGAGCGTCAGCGCGGCGGCGGCGGGGCGTGACTTCAGCATCGTCGGTCCTGAGGTGGTCGGACGACCTCGGGCCCGCGTGCCCGCAGCGACGGCGCGCGTGACCGGACGGTCCGGATCGGCGCCAGCGTAGGCCCAGGCCAGCGACGCGACGCCACCTGATCGGGTGAAGTGTCGGGTGATCCGATCGTGTGCCCGGCGTGTCAGCGGTACGTGCGGAACCAGCCGAAGACGTCGACGACCACGTGCACGTCCGACGACCGCGCGTAGAACGTCGACCTGCCGCCGTCGCCGAGGGTCAGGACGGCCATGTTCGACTCGTCGCGGCCCGGCACGAGGTTGATGCTCGCGACGTCGGGCAGCGTCGCGGGGACGGTCGTGGGGAACGCCCGGACGTGGGTGCCGGAGGCCGGCTGGACGCCCGCGAGGTTCACGACGGCGGCGGTCGCGTGCGCCGGTACGGCGGGCGTCCCGCCGATCCGGACGTCCGCGGGGACGCCCGAGCGGAGGATCCCGGCGAAGCCGAGCGCGGAGCGCGTGTCGGCGACGCGGGTGGGCGCGACGGGGACCAGCCCGTCCCTGCCCGACGGGCTGTAGTACCCGGCGAGGTCCGCCACGAGGTGCGTCGCGGAGCGGTCGACCCAGAACCGGACGCGACCGTCCTCGCCGACCTTCACGGTGACGAGGTTGGCCTGGTCGCGGCCCGGGTACAGGTTGAGGTTGGACGTCGTCGGACCGGTCCAGGTCACGCCGAGGTCCGGCGTGGGCAGCACGGACACGAACGTGCCGCCGCGGACCCCCGTGCCCGCGACGTTGAGGACGACGGCCGTCGCGTCGGCGGGGACGCCGTGCGTGCCCGACACCGTAAGGTCGACCCAGTGCCCGCCGGTGACCGGTCCGGCGGGGGCGCCGGTGCCGTCGCGGGTGTCCAGCACGCGCGTCGGGCTGACCGGGACGTAGCCCGACGCGCCACCCGGGCTGTAGTAGCCGAACACGTCGAGCACGAGGTGCGCGAGCGGTCCCTCGGGCATGACGGCGATCGTCTGCCCCGGACCGAGCTGCACGGTCGCGAGGTTCGGCTGGTCGACGCCCGGCACGACGTTGAGGTTCGCGACCCGCGGTGCCGGACCGGAGCCGTCGGCGGCGACGGGGAACACGCGCACGTTGCCGATCGAGTCGTGCATCGTCGACGCGACGGACACCACCACGGCGGTCGCGTCGGGAGGCACGTCGCCGGCGAGGGACACGACGAGGCGCCTGCCGGAGACGACCGGGCCGAACGAGTCGTCGGGGGCGGGCTGCCGGGTGTCGACGAGGCGGAAGGGCTCGACCGCGGTGTACCGGTCGCCGCCCGCGCCCACGGTGAACGGCACCCGCACGGGAGCGGGCAGCGTCTCGCCCGCGGTGTCGCGCACGCCCGCGACGACCACCGAGTAGTGGTGCCCGGCCGCGAGGTCGGACGTCGGCGTCACCGTCACGGTGCGGTTCGGCGCGTCCCAGCCCACGGTCGCGGCCACGGCGGCGCCCGACTGGTCCAGCAGCCTGACGCGCGAGGCGGTGAGGTCCGCGGTCCGCAGCTCGCGCGCGAAGCCGAGGCGCACCGTCGGACGCGCCGCGACACCCGAGGCGTGCGGTGCCGGGGTGGCCCCCGTCCACCAGGCCCGCGTGGTCGGCGCCGGGGGAGCCTCCGAGTCGACGCGCTCGACGTCGAGCCGGTAGCGGTACTGCGGGAGAGGTGCCGAGCCGTTCGCGTTCGAGACGCCGACCAGCATCGTGCCCGGTGCGGCGAGCTGGACCAGGAGCGTCGGCGGGAGTCCGCTCAGGGGGTCCGGCGACTGCGCCAGGACAAGCCCGGCGGTGTCGCGCACCTCGACCATCGCGTTGAGCAGCTGCTCCACGCCGGTACCGCTGACCCCTGTCCCGAGGGCCGTCACGCGGTACGCACCAGCTGCGGGCGCGTCGACGGAGTACCAGTCCACGTCGCCCTCGGGCGAGAGCGTCGCGGTCGTGCTGCCGCCGACCAGGGGCTGTGCCGTCGACGCGGTGTCGTCCGACGGGCCGGGGTCCGCGGGCGCGCGGTCGAGCGGGACGCCCGCGGCCGCACGCACCGTCGACGTGGCCGTCACGG
>NZ_JAAXOY010000387.1 GCF_012396155.1 Cellulomonas septica
CTCGTCGCCCGGTTCACGCGCGCGTCGCTCGCGCCCGGGCTCGGCTGGGCCGACGTGCTCGCCGTGGGGCTCGTCGGCGGCATCGGTTTCACGGTGTCGCTGCTCGTCGGCGAGCTCGCGTTCGGGGCCGGCAGCGCGCACGACGAGCACGTCGTCGTCGCGGTGCTCGCAGGCTCGCTCGTCGCCGCGTGCGCGGGCGGGCTCGCGCTGTGGCAGCGGGACCGGCACCACGCGTCCGCCCGCCGGGACGCCCACGGGACCCCCGCCACCGGGTAGGTTCGGCTCCGATGAGCACCGTCGACTCCGCGACGCTCCTGATCGAGGGACCGTGGCGGCACCGGTTCGTCGCCGCGAACGGCGCCCGGTTCCACGTCACCGTCTCCGGTCCCGACGACCGCGACACGCCTCTCGTCGTGCTGCTGCACGGCGTGCCGCAGTTCTGGTGGGCCTGGCGACGGCAGATCCCCGCGCTCGCGGACGCGGGCTACCGCGTCGCGGCGATGGACGTGCGCGGCACCGGCTCGTCCGACAAGCCGCCGCAGGGGTACGACGTCCCGACGCTCGCCGCGGACGTCGCGGGGGTCGTCCGGTCGCTCGGGGCGTCGCGCGCGATCGTCGTGGGCAACGGCACGGGCGGCGAGATCGCCTGGGCCATGGCGGCCCTGCAGCCCGACGTCGTGCAGGCTGTGGCAGCCCTCGGTGCCCCGCACCCGCTCGACGTGCACGGCCACCCGCGCACCGCGCTGCGGGCCGGCGCGTGGCGTCGGCTCGCGTTCGCGCAGCTCCCCTCGTTCCCCGAGCGCGCGCTCCAGCGCGGCGACCTGGTCCGCACCCTGCTGACCGAGTGGGGCGGCGCACCCGGGTGGCTCGACGCGGAGACCGAGCAGCGGTACCGCGAGGCCGTCCGGGTGCCGTTCGCGGCGCACAGCCAGATGGAACAGCTGCGCTGGCTGGTCCGGTCGATGCCACGGCTCGACGGCCGCCGGTACCACGCGGCGCTCGAGCAGACCCGGCCGCTGCCCGTCCTGCAGGTGCACGGCGGGCGCGACGGGCTGCGACCGGCGACGTACGCGCCGCTGTCGGCCTCGACGAAGGCGCTCGTCGCGGAGCGCTACCGGTACGAACTCGTGCCGTCCGCGGGCCACTGGCTGCCCGACGAGGCCCCGGACGTCGTGTCCGAGGTGCTGCTCGACTGGCTCTCGGAGACGGCGCTCGTCAGCCCCTGACCAGCGCTCTTGGGCGGCGAGCCTCGGCGTCGCGCGCGTCGCCCCTGAGCGTCGCCGTCGTCGCGCGGGTCAGCCCCTGAGCGTCGCCGTCGTCGCGCGGGTCAGCCCTTGAGCATCGCCGTCGTCGCGCGGGTCAGCCCTTGAGCATCGCCGTCGCGCGCACCGGGTCGTTCTCCCCGATGCCCGCCGACGGGCACCACGCCGCGACCGGGCACGCGCCGCACGCGGGCTTGCGCGCGAAGCACGTGCGCCGCCCGTGGAAGATCAGCCGGTGGCACGCCATGGTCCAGTCCCTGCGAGGCAGCAGCTCCCCCAGCTCGCGCTCGACGACCAGCGGGTCCTCGCTGGTCGTGTAGCCGAGCCGCAGCGACAGCCGCAGCACGTGCGTGTCGGTCGTGATGCCCGGGATGCCGAACGCGTTGCCGAGCACGACGTTCGCCGTCTTCCGCCCGACCCCCGGCAGCTTCACCAGGTCCTCGAGCCGGTGCGGCACGACGCCGCCGTGCTGCTCGACGAGCGCGGCCGACAGGCCCGTCACCGCGCGCGCCTTGGCCCGGAAGAAGCCCGTCGGCCGGAGGATCTCCTCGAGCTCGTCAGGGTCGGCCGCGGCGAGCGCCGCGGGGTCCGGGTACCGCGCGAAGAGCGTCGGCGTCGTCAGGTTGACGCGCACGTCGGTGGTCTGCGCGGACAGCACCGTCGCGACGAGCAGCTCGAACGGCGACGTGAAGTCGAGCTCGCAGCGGGCGTCCGGGTAGCGGACGGCGAGCGCGAGGATCGCGACGAGCGCGAGCGGCGACGGCGAGCGGTGCCGGGCGCCGTGCACCAGGCCGCCGACGACCGAGCCGCCCGCCCACAGCGCGATCATCCAGCCGACGTCGGACGCGCGGCCCTCGTCGTTGAGTGCCGCCACGAGCGACACGTCGGTGCCGATCAGCACGAACGACGCCGCGAGCGCGGCGAGCAGCACCACGACGAGGTCGGGTCCGAGCACGCGGGCCCGCGCGCCCTCGACGACCGCCGCGGTGTCGACCGGGGTGGTCGAGCGTGTCGGCGGGTTCGCCCAGAACAGCAGGACGCCCGCGAGCACCGTCGTGCTGCCGACGACGGTGAGGGCGACCGACGTCGAGACCTGGGTCGCGAGCACCACGCCGAGCACGGGCGCGAGCATGAAGGTCACCTCGACGGCGACCGAGTCGAGCGCGAACGCCGACCGCTGCTGGGAGAGCGGCACCATGACCGACAGCGACTGGCGCGTCACCGAGAACACGGGCACGAGGAACAGCCCGGCGACCACGGCCGCGCCCACGAGCGCCTCGTAGGTGAGGTGCGGCGCGACGACCCAGACGGCCGACTCGACCACGATCGACGGTGCGATCGCGCGGCGCAGACCCAGCCGGTCGACGAGCCGCCCGCGCCACGGCGCACCGATGGCCATGCCGACCGTCATCGCGCCCGCGACGAGACCCGCCTGCGCGTAGCCGCGGTCGAGCGCCGTCACGACGTGCAGCGTGAGGACGACGCCGGTCATGGCGTGCGGGATGCGGGCGACGAACGACACGGCGAACAGCCGCCCCACCCCCGGGAGGCGCAGCAGCGCGCCGTAGGGGAAGCGGGACATGGCGACCATTGTCGCCCGGGGCGAACGGTCCTCCGACCGATTTCCCGGGCCTGCGGGCCCGGTGTGACACGCCTCGCGTCCGGCGGCGACCGGGATCGGGACGGACCGGGCGAACCCCGGAACGGCGTCCGGCCTCACCCGCCACGGTCGACCCCCGAGCCGTCGGGCGCTCGTATCCTGGGGCGATGCCGACCGACAACGCCCCCGCCGGCTGGCCCGAGACCCCGCGACCGGGGACACCCGCACCCGGCTCGCCAGCGAGCGCTCCGGTCCCGCCCGCGAGCAATCCGGTCCCGCCGGCGAGCGCTCCGGTCCCGCCCTCGACGCATGCGCCGACGGCACCCCTGCCGCCCGTGCCCGACGCCGACGCCCCGCACGCCGGCCCTGCGGCCGAGAGCCACACCGCCGCGGTGAACCTGACGGCCGTCGAGCACACGCCCGCCGCCGAGGGTTTCGCCGACCGGCACATCGGTCCGCGCGGC
>NZ_JAAXOY010000388.1 GCF_012396155.1 Cellulomonas septica
CCGCGCTCGAGCTCGGGCGGGCCGAACGCCGCCACGAGGGCCCGCGCCTGCGCGAGGTTGTCGCGCGCGACCTGCTCGATCTGGCCGACGCGCTCCGTCGCGGGACCGACGCGGTCCCGGGCGAGCTCGGCCGACGCGGCCTGCGCGAGCATCACGACGCTCGTGAACCCCTGCGCGAGGGTGTCGTGGATCTCCTGCGCCAGGCGGGCCCGCTCGGCGAGCACCCCGGTCGCGTGGTGCGTCGACGCGAGCTCGGCCTGCGCGGCGCCCAGCTCCTCGACGAGCGCGGCGCGCTCCTCGCTCTGCTCCGACACCCACGTGATCCACAGGCCTAGGGCGATCGCGAAGACGAGCCCCGTGCCGACCTGGCCGAACAGCTCGGCGGCGTCGGCGACCGTCGTGACCGCACCCGGCTCGCGCACGACGATCGCCGCGGTGAACGCGACCGTCAGCAGCACGCTCCACAGCACGCCCTCGAGGCGGCGCGTCGCGAAGAACCAGATCTGCGAGTACCCGACGAACAGCAGCACCGACCCGAGCTCCGACAGCCCGACCTCCAGCACCACCACGGTGACGAGCACCGCGAGGTACGTGCGGGTCAGCACGACGTCGCCGCGTCGCGCACCGCGGCGGCCCAGCACCAGGTAGGCGACGACGAGCGCGACGAGCCCGAGGACCGCGAACGCGGCCTCCCGCAGCGACCGGACCTCGATCGCGATCGACACCCCCGCGACCGCGGTGATCGCGTAGAAGCCGACGTCCCACCCGCGCAGCGCGCGGACCCAGAACTCGTGCCGCGCGACCGGTCGGGGCGTGCGCCTGGTCATGGCGCCGAGCCTGCCACGTGCAGGTCCGTCGACGGTGCGCCCCGCGCCCGGCAGGATGCGGACATGACCACCGACGGGCGGACGGGGAGGCGGCGCGGCTGGCTGCGACGGGCCGTGGACGGCGTGGTGACGACGATGGTCCGGCGCGGGACCGGACCGCGGGCCACCGTGCTGCTGACCGTCGCCGGACGGACCTCGGGCGAGCCGCGCACGACGCCCGTGACGCTGGTCGAGCACGACGGGTCGCGCTGGCTCGTCGCGCCGTACGGTCCCGTCGGGTGGGTGCGGAACGTGCGGGCGTCGCGCGTCGTCGAGCTCCGCCGGGGCCGGCACGTCGAACGGCTCGTCGCCGACGAGGTCGACCCGACGACCGGTGCACCCGTGCTGCGGCGGTACCTCCAGGAGGTCGCGGTCGTGCGGCGCGTCCTCGACGTCTCCCCAGGCGACCCCGTCGAGGCCTTCGTGCCGCTCGTCGCGACGCACCCGGTCTTCCGCCTGCGCCCCGCCTGAGCGCGCACGTCAGCCGTCGTCACGCCGGCGCCAGCGGAACCAGCGCGCCCCGATCACGAGGCCGGCGACGAACCACACGCCCAGCACGAGCGCGGTGGTCACGAGGTCCACGTCGCCCGCGACCGCGTCGGGCAGGAACGCCGCCTGCATGCCCTCGACCAGCCAGCGCAGCGGGAACACCGACGCGACCTGCTGCATCCACGTCGGCAGCGAGTCCCACTGGAAGAACACGCCGGAGACGAACTGCAGCACCAGCACGATCGGCGTCACGACGGCGCTCGCCGACCGGCCCGAGCGCGGGACCGACGAGAACGCCACGCCGCACACCGAGCCCGCAGCCGTCCCGAGCAGGTAGACCCACGCGAACGTCGCCCAGTCGGCGACGGTCGACGGCAGCGTCACGTCGAACAGCGTCGCGGCGACCGTCAGCAGGATCGCGGTCTGCACGAGCCCGCTGCCGAGCACCTGGCCGATCTTGCCCAGGAAGTACGCCGACGCGGGCATCGGTGTCCCGCGCAGCCGCTTGAGGCCGCCCTCGTCACGCTCGACCGAGATCGAGATCGCGAGCGACTGGAAGCTCGACAGCATGACGCCCGTCGCGAGCATGCCCGGCAGGAAGTACTGCGCGAACGGGATCTCGACGTCACCCGCCCGGACGGTCGCGCCGTCCTGGCCGAAGACCGTCGCGAAGATCGCCATCATGATCACGGGGTAGGCGAAGATGAACACGACCGCGTCGCGCTCGCGGAAGAAGACGCGCAGCTCGTAGGCGGCGCGGACCAGCCCGAGACGCAGGACGCCGGGGACGGCGGCGGGGCGCGTGGCCGGCAGCGTGACGGTGCTCATCGCAGGACCTCCACAGGGGTGTCGGCGGGCGAGTCGGCGCCCTGGAGCAGGCCGAGGTAGACGTCCTCGAGCGTGGGACGCAGCACCTCGAGGCCAGGCACGTCGCCGAGCCGGGCGAGCAGGTCGGCGACCGTGCGGGACGCGTCGTGGGTGCGGACCTCGTGCCGGCGGCCGTCCTCGACCCAGCGCACGAGCGCCCGGCGCGCGTCGCGACCGCCCAGGTCGGCGGGGGTCCCCTCCGCGACGACGTGACCCGACGCGACGACCACGAGCCGGTCGGCGAGCCGCTCGGCCTCCTCGAGGTAGTGCGTCGTCAGCAGGATCGTCGTGCCGTCGGCGCGCAGACCCTCGACGAGGTCCCAGAACGAGCGGCGTGCCTGCGGGTCGAACCCGGTCGTCGGCTCGTCGAGGAACACGAGCTCGGGCCGTCCGACGATCCCGAGCGCCACGTCGAGCCGGCGCCGCTGGCCGCCCGACAGCTGCCGGGCGCGCGTGCGGACCTTCTCGCGCAGGCCGACGGCGTCGATCACCTCGTCGGGGTCGCGCGGGTCCGGGTAGAAGCGGGAGAAGTGCCGGACGAGCTCCCCGACGGTCGCCTCCGCGAGGTCGTTCGTGCCCTGCAGGACGATCCCGAGGCGGGACCGCCACACGCGTCCGGCCGTCTGCGGGTCCTCGCCGAGGACGCGGACGTGGCCCTCGTCGCGGTGCCGGTAGCCCTCGAGGATCTCGACGGTCGTCGTCTTGCCCGCGCCGTTCGGCCCGAGGATCGCGACGATCTCGCCGCGGTCGACGCGCAGGTCCAGGCCGTCGACGGCCTGCTTGGGCCCGTATCGCTTGCGCAGGCCCGCGACCTCGATCGCGGGGGCGCCTGCCGGTGTCGTCATGCCCTCAGCGTCTCCCCGGGCGAGGGCGCGCCGCGACGACCGACGCGTTGTCCCGGCCGTCCACCGATCGGTTGACCCCGGGGCACGCCGACCGTCCCGGGGGTCGGCGACCGGCTACATCCGGGGGTCTGCCATACCGACACGAAACGGACACCGGCCGTAGCGTCGGCGGACATGACGACCTCCACGTCCGCGCCTCCCGCGCCGCCGGCCCGGCCCGCCCGGGCACCGCGTCGCCGCCGGTCGGCCGGGCGCCGCGTCGGCTGGACCGCGGTGCTGCTCACGTCGCTCGCGATC
>NZ_JAAXOY010000389.1 GCF_012396155.1 Cellulomonas septica
GCGCAGGTGACCGTGCCTCGCGTCCCACGCGCCGCTCGCCAGGTCGCGCTCCAGCCGGTCGAGCCCGCGACGCGAGGCCCCCGGGTCGGCGAGCGCGAGCGCGGAGGTCGCGGCGCGCACCTCGGGACGCAGGAGCTCCTCGGGCCGTCCGTAGAACGCCTCGCCGAACCCGTCGACGCAGTCCCGCGGGACGGGGACCGGGTCGACACGGACGCGGCCGCTCCCCGGGCCGAGGCGCGCGACGACGCTCTCGATCGGCGGGAACCGGGTCAGCTCGGCGGCGAGCGCGTCGGGCAGGTAGTCCGCGAGCCAGAAGTCCTGCAGCGCGACGGCGTCGAACGTGAGCACCACGACCGCCCCGCGGCTCACGCGGCGCAGCTCGCGCAGGCCCTGGTCGACGTCGCGCCACTGGTGCACGGTGACCATCGCCATCGCGGCGTCGAAGGCGTCGTCGTCGAACGGCAGGTGCTCGGCCGTGGCGTCGAGGGCCGGTGCCGCACCGGCCGGTCGCTGGGCGCGCATCGCCGCGGACGGCTCGACCGCGAGGACGTACCGGTCGGTCGGCTCGTACGACCCGGCACCCGCGCCCACGTTCAGCACCGTGCGGGCGCCGCCGAGGGCGGCGTGCACCCGGGCGGCGATACGCGGGTCGGGCCGGCGGACGCGCGCGTAGCCCGCCCCCAGCCGCTCGTAGTCGACGTCGCCGGCCGGTCGCTCACGGTTCGCCATGCGGCCAGGACAGCACGGGCCTCGCCGTGTCGTCGGCGCCTTTTCCCGCCGGTGCGGCACGAGAGCGGCGTGGCGGTGGCCGCGTCGCGGTCAGAGCAGCGCGTGGACGAGCCGGGTGCCCACGTCCTCCATCTCGTCGAGCCATCGCGCGCGCTGCGCGTCGTCGGCCTCGTTGACGGACGCGAGGACCGTCCGCTCCACGACCGTGGGCGACGTCGGGGAGCCGAGGTACGTGCCGACGCACCGCTCCCAGATCGCGGCGAGCGGGTCGCCGAAGACGGTCGCCTCCCGCTCCGCCGGGGTGTCGGTCGTGTTGACGACGACCAGTCGGCGGACCGCGAGCAGCCGCTCGGGCAGGCCGCCCGCGTCGGGCAGGCGGTACGCGACGCCGGGCACGAGGACCCGGTCGAGCCAGCCGGCGAGGATCGCGGGCGGCTTGCCCCACCAGGACGGGTGCACGACGACGAGCGCGTCGGCGGTCGCGAGGTCCGCGCGGTGCCGGTCGAGCAGCGGGTCGCCCGACGGGCCGCCGAGGTGCAGGTCGCGCCCGACGACGAAGGACTCCTCGGCGCGCAGGACCGGGTCGAACCCTTCGGCGTACAGGTCGTGGGTGACGAGGTGCGCGCCGGCGCGGGTCGCCGCCTCGCCGATCCTCCGGGCGAGCGCGTGGTTGAGGCTGTCCGGTCGGGGGTGCGCGAGGACGAGCACGACGACCGGGGTGTGCCCGGAGGTGTCGGTGCGTGTGCGGATGTCGGCGTCGCCGCCGGGCGTCGCCTCTGCTGTCATCCGGCCCTCCCGCGGTTCCTCGTGAGCACGGTCCTCCGCGCACGGTCGCCCGTCGCGCGTGCGTCCGAGACGCGACCGTAGCGGACGCCGCCAGCGCCGTGAGGCGGATGTGGTCAGTCGTACACATGGTGTGTACGATCGTCCGCATGACGACGACCGACTACTTCGCCGGCGACCCCCGCACGAACCGCGAGCGCATGCTCGCGGGCGACCTCTACATCGCCGACGACCCGGAGAGCGGGCGCATCGCCCGCGAGGCGTTCCGGCTCTCCGACGCCTACTACCGCGCCGAGTCCGCGGGTAAGCCCGACGCGCGCGAGCACCTGGTCGCGCTGCTCGGGACCCTCGGCGAGGGTGCGTACGTCAAGCCGCCGCTGTTCGTCGACTACGGCGAGAACATCCACGTCGGCGCGCGCACGTTCGTCAACTACAACCTCACCGCGCTCGACGTCGCGACCATCACGATCGGCGAGGACTGCCAGATCGGCCCGAACGTCCAGCTGCTCACGCCGACCCACCCGGTCGACCCGCAGCCGCGGCGCGACAAGCTCGAGGCCGCCAAGCCGATCACGCTCGGCGACAACGTCTGGCTCGGCGGCGGCGTCATCGTCTGCCCGGGCGTGACCATCGGCGACAACACCGTCGTCGGTGCCGGGTCCGTCGTGGTGCGCGACCTGCCCGCGAACGTCGTCGCGGTGGGCAACCCCGCCCGTGTCGTGCGGCAGATCGGCCCCCAGGACGAGGCGCGGTGACCGAGCGGCGGCCGCGCCGTCACGACCCCGAGCGGCGCGACCGCATCGTCGACGCGTGCCTCGAGGTCGTCGGGGAGGCCGGCGTCGCGGGTGCGTCGACCCGCCGCGTCGCCGCCGCCGCCGACGTGCCGCTCGGATCGATCACGTACCACTTCGACAGCGTGGACGCCCTGCTGTTCGAGGCGTTCGAGCGGTTCACGCGGCGCATGAGCGACCGCTTCGAGGCGTCGATGGCGGCGGTCGACGGCGTCGAGGAGGCCCGGCGGGCCGTCGCCGACCTCGTCGCGGTCGACGTGCTCACCGACCCGCACGAGCTCGTCCTCACGCACGAGCTCTACACGCTCGCCGCCCGCGACCCGCGCTACCGCCGGCTGACGCACGCGTGGATGGCCCGCAGCCGGCACGCGCTCGAGCGGCACTTCGACCCCGCGACCGCCCGGCTGCTCGACGCCATGATCGAGGGCTTGACGATCCACCGCGCCCTCGACACCGAGCCGCGCGACCGCGACGAGATCGAGCTGGCCGTCGACCGCCTCACGCGCACGACGGCGCACGTCGACTGACCGCGTCGTCGGCGCGGGATCGCTCGGCGACCGACCGCGTCGTCTCCCGGCCTCGTGCGGCGACCGACCGCGTCGTCGGCTCGGCCTTGCTCGGCGACCGACGGGTGGCGGTCGCGCTAGCCTCCGCGCATGAGCTGGGCCGTCGTCGCGCGCCGCGTGCGTGACGCGCACGTCCCGCTGCCGCACCGGCTGAGCGCGCTGCGCTCGCTCGTGAACCGGCACCACCCGCTCGGGTTCGACGGCACGCAGCAGCACCTCGGTGACCTCGTCGGCACGTCACGACCGCCCGGTCCCGGCTGGACCGACGCCGACGTGCGCGCGGCGCTCGACGCCCTCGAGGTGTCGCGTACGAGCCACCTGCGCTACGTCGAGGCGTTCGCCGACCGTCGTCGGCGCGAGAAGGCGGAGCACCGTCGCCAGCCGACGCGGGCCGACGTCGACGAGCTGCGCCGCGCGGAGTGGGTCAAGGACGTCGCCGGCGCGTCGGTGCGGCACCCGAGCGGCCGGGAGCGCCGG
>NZ_JAAXOY010000039.1 GCF_012396155.1 Cellulomonas septica
GCCGTGGTGGCGGGTGTCTCCTCCGGCGGAGCGTCCGTCGCCTCGTCCGGCGGCGGAGCGGCCATCGCCTCGACCAGCGGCGGAGCGGCCATCGCCTCGACCAGCGGCGGAGCGGCCATCGTCCCGTCCAGCGGCGGAGCGGCCATCGTCCCGTCCAGCGGCGGAGCGGCCATCGTCCCGTCCAGCGGCGGAACGGCCGTCGTCCCCTCGGCGGCCGCGACCGGGAGCGCCACGTGCACGTCGTCGCCGACGTCCCCCGGGAGCCGGAACGTGTGCCGGACGGGCGGCACGCCGTCAAGCTCGAGCGTCACCGTGTACGACCACCCCGTCACGGGCCGCCCGGCCCCGTCGCTGAACCCGGGCTGGTCCGTCGTCGGCAGCCGCAGCGTCGCGCCGCCGTGCTCGTCGAGCGCGACCACCGCGGGTCGCGGGTGGACCGTCGCACCGCTCGCGTCCCAGACGCGTGCGGTCGACGACCGCACCGTGACGCGGCCCGTCCACGGCGACCCGAGGTCGTCGAGGAACGGGCCGAGGCGCACGGTGGCGGTGCGGATCTGGGTCGGCAACATGGAGGCCCCCTCACGTCGCGTGGTGAGCCGATCATGACCACGCGACGACGCGGACCACGGGGAGGCGCGCGGGAAGACCGAGAACGCCGCCACTGCCCGCGGGCCGGGCGTGCCGACGCCGACGGCCCGGACCTCTCGTCCCGGCCGTCGGCGTGCGTGCGGTCCGTCAGCCGGTGCGGCGGCGCAGCGCGCGCCCGCCGCACCGGCGTCGTCACGCTGTCAGCGCGTGGTGCAGGGCGTGCCGTTGAGCGAGAAGCTCGTGGGCGCCGGGTTGCTCCCGCTGTAGGCGCCGTTGAACCCGAACTCGACGGTGCCGCCGGTCGCGATCGTGCGGTTGTAGTCGACGTTCCGCGCGGTCACCTGCGCACCGCTCTGCGTGGTGGCCGTGCTCCACGCCTGGGTGATCGTCTGGTTGCCGGGCCACGCCCACGTGAGGGTCCACCCGTTGACCGGCGCGCCGTTGTTCGTGATCTTGACGTTGGCCGTGAACCCGACCTGCCACTGCGAGGGCGCGGCGTACGTGACCGTGCACGCGCCGGTGGGCTGCGGCGTGGTCGGCGTCGGGTCCGGCGTGGTGGGCGTCGGGTTCGGCGTGGTCGGCGTGGGGTCGGGCGTCGTGGGCGTCGGGCTGGGCGTCGCGCGGTTCAGCGTGTCCAGCACGGAGGTGTAGGCGGCCTTCTTGTTGCCCGAGCCGTCGAACAGCAGCGGTGTGCCGCCGGAGCGCCAGGAGTCGGTGTCGCGCACGCCCCAGACGGTGATGCCGGTGCAGCGCGCGACGTTGAGGCAGGCCTGCACGACCCGCTGGTAGTTCTGCGCCTGCGAGGAGCCCGAGCCCTCGATGTCGAGCTCGGTGATCTGCACGTCGACACCCAGGTTGGCGAAGTTCTGCAGCGTGGTCTGGTAGTTGCTCGGCACCGGGCTCTGGGAGTTGAAGTGCGACTGGAACCCGACGCAGTCGATCGGCACACCACGCGACTTGAAGTCACGGACCATGCTGTAGACGCCCTGGGTCTTGGCGTGCGACCAGTCGTCGGTGTTGTAGTCGTTGTAGCAGAGCTTCGCACCCGGGTCCGCGGCGCGGGCGGCGCGGAACGCGGCCTCGATCCAGTCGTTGCCGGTGCGCTGCAGGTTCGAGTCACGGCGGCCGCCGGACGACCCGTCGGCGTAGGCCTCGTTGACGACGTCCCAGGCGTAGATCTTGCCCTTGTAGTGCGTCGCGACCTGCGTGACGTGGTTGAGCATCGCGTTGCGCAGGTCGGTACCGGACATGTTCTGCATCCAGCCCGGCTGCTGGGAGTGCCACGCCAGGGCGTGCCCGCGCACACGCTTGCCGTTGCTCTGCGCCCAGTTCAGGATCCGGTCGCCGCTGGAGTAGTTGAACTGGCCACGGTTGGGCTCCGTGGCGTCCATCTTCATCTCGTTCTCGGCCGTGATCATGTCGAACTCACGGTTCGCGATCGTCTGGTACGTGCTGTCGTTCAGCCGGCCCGCAGCGATCGCCGTGCCGAAGTACCGCCCGCTCTGCTGCGCCGCAGCACCGAGCGTGCTCGCCGCCGCCTGGGCGGGCTGGGCGGCGGTCAGGCCGACGATGGTCATGGCGACGGCCAGCGTCGCGGCCGCGAGAGCTGTCCTCCCGCGGCGCTGGATCCCTGTCATGTGGCGCCTCTCCGTGGGTACCCGCGCACGGCGGGTGGGGCTGGCGACGGGGGCTCGCGCGCGTCGCGCCGTCGGCTTCTTCACCGATGAAGAGGCGTCCGCCGGCGCCCGTCGTCGTTGTCGTCGCTCACCTTGCAGCGCCGTCGCCGCACCAGCCATCGTCTAAACATTTCAGCAGCGACGGCGTCGCCGTCGCGAGAACGACGCGGGCCCGGACCGGGCAGCCCCGGTCTGCGTCGGCGGATTCTCCGGGCACACCGCGACCGCCACACCGTCTGGGCCGCCGTCAGCGCGGAAGCTCGACGCCCGTCAGGTCGGCCAGCGCCGCGAGCAGCGTGTCCTGCACGTCGACGTCCGACGCCGCCGGGTTGGCCTCGAGCTGCTCGAACCGCTTGAGGTAGACGCCGCTCACCCGGGCCGCCGCGTCGTCGGACGTCGCGAGCCACACCTGCGTCGCGGCGCCGTCGCCGACCTCGTCCCACGCGTCCGGACCGCCGAGCTTGGTCTTGATCCACCCCGGGTCGACGGCCGTCGCGAGCACGTCCGGCCACAGCCGCGCGACCGCGAACGCGAGCACCACGTCGTACAGCTTGGAGTCGGAGTAGGCCTGCATGCCGTCCCACGGACGGCCCGACCACTGCAGGTCGTCGAACGCGACCCGGCCCTGCGCCTCGAGCCCGGACGTGAGGTAGACCAGACGCGCGGGACGCGGCGCGAGCGCCGTCAGCACGTACGGCGCGACGGTGTTGACCTGGAAGATGCGCTCGAACCCGTCGGCCGTCTCGGCGCGCTCGGGAGCACCGCCACCGATGCCGGCGTTGTGCACGACGGCGTCGAACGGCCCGGCGTCGGCGATCGCGGCGGCCAGCGCCCGCGTCTGCGCGAGCGACGCGAGGTCCCCGGTGAGGACGTCGCGCAGCCCCGGCAGCGCCGCGCGCAGCTCCTCCGCCCGGGCCGCGTCGCGCGCGTGCCCGACGACCTCGTGCCCTGCGTCGATCAGCCGCCGGGCGGTCTCCCGCCCGATCCCGTCGGACGACCCCGTGACGAACACTCGCGCCATGACTGCTCCTGGGTGACGAGGCGGCCAGCGCCGCGGGCTGCTGCACGGCTTCGGAGACCACCGGGGGAACGACGAAGGCCCGGACCGTGTGGTCCGGGCCTTCGTCTTCTTGTAGCGGGGGCAGGATTTGAACCTGCGACCTCTGGGTTATGAGCCCAGCGAGCTACCGAGCTGCTCCACCCCGCGTCGGCTCGACAACTCTACGACACCCTCCGGACCAGACCAAATCCTCCCGCGTGAGGCCGGTCACAGGCCGGGCCGGGCACCGCGGGAAGCCCCACGACGCCCGGCCCGGCCGGCGGTCACCACGACGGTCAGCCGCCGGCGGCCTCGAGGTCGGCCTCGGCCTTGATCGCATCCTGCACGGCCCGCGACAGGCGGTCCTGCGCCTCGCCGTACTTCGCGAAGTCGCCGGTCTGGAGCGCCGCCTGGCTGTCCTCCAGCGCCTGCCGCGCCTGCTGCAGCGCGAGGTCGAGCGACGCCCGCGCCGCGGCCGCGTCCGGCGGGACGCCGTCCGTCGGGTTCTCCGTCGGCGTCCCGGTCGGCTGCTCGCCCGGCGTCTCGGCGGGCGGTGTCGCTCCGTCGTCGGGGTTGGTCCCAGCGTCGCCGGCCTCGGCACCCGAGTCGCCGCCGAACACCTGGTCGAGCGCACCGTCGAGCGTGCTCGCGAACCCGATCGAGTCGCCCCACGCGACCAGCACGCGCTGGAGCAGCGGGAACGCGGTGCCCGACGCGGCCTGCACGTACACGGGCTGCACGTAGAGCAGTCCGCCGCCGACGGGGAGCGTCAGCAGGTTCCCGCGGACGACCTGCGAGTCGCCGCGCGCCAGGATGTTCAGCTCGTTCGACACCGTCGGGTCGGCGTTGAAGTTGTTGTTCACCTGGCCGGGGCCCGGCACGGTCGAGTCGCGTGGCAGCTCGAGCAGCCGGAGCTTGCCGTAGTCGGCGGACGGCTTGCCCGCCTCCGACCCCGCTTCCGCGTCGACGGCCAGGTACCCGGTGAGCACCTCGCGCGCCCCGGAACCACCGGGGATGAACGTCGACATGAGCGAGAACCGCGCCTCGTCCTGGTCGGGCATGCGCAGCGTCAGGTAGTACGGCGGCTGCGGCACGTTGACGTTCGGGTGCGTCGGGTCGAGCGGGTTCGCCCAGAAGTCGTTGCCGGAGAAGAACTGGTTGGCGTCCTCGACGTGGTACCGCGTGAGCAGGGCGCGCTGCACCTTGAACAGGTCCTCGGGGTAGCGCAGGTGGCTCATGAGCGGACCGCTGATCTCCGACAGCGGCTTGAGGGACGTCGGGAAGACCTCCGACCACGCCTCGAGCACCGGGTCGGACGGGTCCCACGCGTACAGGTCGACCGACCCGTCGTAGGCGTCGACCGTCGCCTTCACCGAGTTGCGGATGTAGTTCACGGTCTTCGGCTGGAGCGCCTGGATGGTCTCCGTCGTCTCGGTGAGCGCGTCACGCGTGGCGGACTCGAGCGAGCGACCGGCCGAGTACGGGTACTGGTCGCTGGTCGTGTAGCCGTCGATGATCCACTTCACGCGGCCCTCGACGACCGCCGGGTACACGCGCCCGTCGAGCGTCAGGTACGGCGCGACCTTCGCGACGCGGTCGCGCGGGTTGCGGTCGTAGAGGATCTGCGACACGTCGGTGACGCGGTTCGAGAAGACGAGCTGCTCGTCGCCGAACTTCAGCGCGTACAGCAGCTTGTTCCACGGGTTGCCGATGCTCGGCCCGGCCGACACGTCCTGCGTCGGGAAGCGCGTGAGCTCCTGGCCCTGCGCGTCGTCGGACGGGTAGTCGAACTCCCAGCCGTCGCCGCTGGGCGCGCCGACGATCGAGTACGCGGGCGCCTGGGGGCTGAAGTAGATGCGCGGCTCGTACTCGCCCATCTGCCCCTGCGACGGGATCCCGCCCTCCCAGAAGTCCGGCGCGCCACGGCCGGCGGTCGTGTTGCCGTAGGCGGCGACGACGCCGAACCCGTGCGTGTACACCGTGCGGTCGTTGGTCCAGTTGCGCTGCGCCGAGTCGAGGCCCTCGAGGTCGAGCTCGCGCACCGCGATGACGGTGTCGCGGCTCTCGCCCTCGACCTCGTACCGGTCGACCGAGAGCGAGTCCGGGAAGTGGTAGAACCCGCGGATCTGCTGGAGCTGCTTGAACGACGGGCTCACGACCTGCGGGTCGAGCAGACGGATCGACGCGGTCGTCTCGGCGTCGGAGCGCAGGGCGCCGGCCTCGGCGGTCACGGTCGCGTCGTAGTCCGCGGTCTGCACGTCCTCGAGCCCGTAGGCCGCGAGCGTCGCGTCGATGTTGCGCTGGATGTACGGCGCCTCACGGTCCTGCTGGTTGGGCTGCACCTGGAAGCGCTGGACGACCGCCGGGTAGATGCCGCCGACGGCGATCGCGGCGATCACCATGAGGCCGACGCCGATGGCGGGCAGGCGCCAGTTCCCGCGGATCGCGGTGACGACGAACATGACGGCGACGAAGATCGCGATGCCCGCGAGGATCGCCTTCGACGGGATGACGGCGTGCACGTCGGTGAACGCCGCGCCGTGGAACTTCTCCCCCGCCTTGGTGAGGATCGAGTACCGGTCGAGCCAGTAGTTCGCGGCGATGAGCAGCATGAGCACCGCGCCGACGACCGACAGGTGCACGCGCGCGGCGCGCGTCGTCCGCGGCCCGTTCCCCCGCCCGCCGCCGACCCGCAGGCCGCCGTACAGGTACTGCGTCGCGAGCCCCGCGATCCCCGCGAGGATCGTCACGGCCATGAGGAACGACACGACGAACCGGATGCCCGGGAGCGTGAACAGGTAGAACCCGAGGTCGATCCCGTACTGCGGGTCCTTCTCGCCGACCGTCTGCCCGTGCATCCAGAGCTGGACCGTCGACCACTGCTGCGACGCGGCCGCGCCGGCGAACAGGCCGAGGACGGCGGGCCCGACGATCATGACGAGCCGGCGCAGCGGCTCGATGGCCTCGCGGTACTGGTCGAGGTTCGCCTGCTCGGGCGTCGACGGCGCGTACACGGGGCGCGAGCGGTACCCGAAGCTCAGGCTCGCCGCCACGGCGCCCGCCATCAGGCCGAAGCCGAGGACGAACAGCACCGCACGGGTGCCCCACTCGGTGCCGATCACCTGCAGGTAGCCGAGCTGGTCGAACCACAGCACCTCGGTCCAGACCTGGGCGAGCACCAGGACGAGGACGACGAGCACGCCGAGGACGACGAGCGTCGGAGCGAGCGCCCCGCGCCGGCGTCGGCCGGCAGGTCGTGGGCGGGGTGGGCTGGCGAAGGTCACGGAGGGTCCTCGTCGTCGTCGGGCACGGCTGACCGCGGCGGACCGCGGCCGGGCGGCACGCGCACGCGCGGACCGCTCCTCGGTGTGAACGTGCTGCTGGAGGCCCAGGTTCCCACACGGGTGCGACCATGGTCCGGTGACACAGCCCCCCACCGCACCGCACCCGGGCGAGCGCGCGCTCGCCGACGCCGTCCGCGAGGTCGAGCACCACGTCGCCGGCGCCGGGTGGGACGCGCCGGTGCGGGTGTTCGCGCTGGTCAGGACGCAGTCCGCTCTCGCGACCGAGCCGGGTCTCGCGGACCAGCTCACGCACGACGTGCTCGACGCGGCGGCCGCCGACCCGTGGCACCTCACGTCCGTCGAGCAGGAGGGGCTGCCGTCCGCGCCGGACCTCGAGACGCTGCTCGCCGGGCTGTCGTGGCCCGACGCGGTCGACGGCGTCGCGGTGACCGTGGAGCGCGTCGTCCTGCACGTGCTCTACGTGATGTTCACGGAGGGGTCGACGAGCACGTCGGGAGGCGACCTGCACCGGGTCGACGTCTCCGACGAGGCCGTCCGCCTGACCCGCTGGCTGCACGCGCTCGAACCGCGCGACCCCGAGGTCACCGGCCTGCTGGCGTTGATGCTGCTCACCGACGCGCGCCGACCGGCCCGCACGGACGCGTCGGGCGAGCTCGTGCCGCTGCCCGAGCAGGACCGCAGCCGCTGGGACCGGGCGCTGATCGCCGAGGGCCTCGCGCTGCTCGACGAGGCGATCGCCGCGCGGTCGGTCGGCGAGTACCAGCTCCAGGCCGCCGTCGCCGCCGTGCACGACCGCGCCGCGACGGCGGCGGACACCGACTGGCCGCAGGTCGTCGCCCTGTACGGGCTGCTGGAGCGGATGACGGGCAGCCCGGTCGTCGCGGTGAACCGGGCTGTGGCCGTGGCGATGGTCGACGGGCCCGAGGCGGGGCTGCGGCTGCTCGACGACGTCGACCTGCCGGGTCACCGGCTCGACGCGGTCCGCGCGCACCTGCTCGAGTCGGCGGGCGACTTGTCCGGCGCACGCGCCGCCTACCAGCGGGCCGCCGCCGCGGCGACGTCCGTCCCGGAGCGCCGCTACCTCACCCTCCGCGCCGCCCGCCTGACCCTGCCCGCCTGACCCCGGGCGGTCGCAGTCGCCCGCCCGCCCGACACCCCCTCGTCCGGTCGACCGCGTGCGGAGTCGATACCGACATGGTTGCCGCTGACGGTTCGCGAACGGCAACCATGTCGGTATCGCGGCCGCCGGCCCGGCTAGGCCGTCGTCGGAGGGGCCGACCACAGGACCTCGCGGAGGCGCGCGGCGAACGCCGGCGGGTCCTCGACGAAGCCGATGTGGTCGCTCGGGAACAGGACCGGCTCGACGCCGAGCAGGGCGGCGAGCGCGCGCGACGACCGGTCGCACAGCTGCCCCGCGGACTCCTCGCCGATGCCCACGACGACCCGCGTCGGCGAGGCGCGCAGCGCGTCCACGTCCGGCCGGTAGCGGACCGTCGGCCAGAGCATGTGCGCGAACTGCATGTGGTCGTCGGCGACGTCCTGCGGTGTCCGGTCGCCGCCGAACATCTGCGCGACCAGCTCGGGCGCCATCGGGATGTCCGCGATCTGCATGAACTGCTGCCACGCCCCGACGACGTCGCCCGACAGTTGGGTGTCGACCATGCGCCGCGTCCGCTCCGCGAGCTCGGCGTCGTCGGGCAGGACCGCGTGCAGCGGCGGCTCGTGCGCGAGCACCACCCGGGCGGCGTCGGGGTGCCGGGTCGCGAGGTCGAGCACCGTCACCGCGCCGCCGGACGACCCGAGCACGAGCTCCGCCGGTCCGAGGCCCACGTGCGTGACGAGCGCGGCCACGTCGTCGGCGCGGAGCTCGACGGTCGCGTCGGCGTCCGGGTCGGCGACTGTCGACCGGTGGATGCCGCGCGGGTCGGTCGTCAGGACGGTCCGGTCCGTCCCGAGCAGGTCCGCCAGCGGGGCGAACGCGTCGGCGTCCATAGGCGCCGCGACGAGCACGACCAGCGGGCCGGACCCGCGCAGCTCGTAGTGCAGGCGGGCGTCGCCCACGTCGAGCAATCCGGTCGTCGGGGCTGTCACGGGTGTCGCGGTCATCGGGTCCTCCGTCGTCGAGCGGGTGCGTGCGTACGTCGTGCGGGTGTGCGTGCCGGCGTGGCTGCGGGCGCCGGTGGCGCCGTCCTCCCCGCCCACGCCTGCCCTACCGACCGCCGCGGACGCACGGAGTCATCGGGCCGCTCTCACGTCGTGCGGACGCGCGACCCGCGGCGCAGCATGGAACGGCGCTCCAGCAGTGCGGCGTGACGGCTGGACCGGAGCAGGGAGCACCCCATGGGCATCGACGACCTGGGCGACAAGGCGTCCGACGCGCTGAAGAGCGACAAGGGCGAGCAGGCCAGCGACTCCGCGCTGGACAAGGGCGCCGACGCGGTGTCGTCCGCGACGGGCGGCAAGCACGACGAGCAGATCGACAAGGCGCAGGACGCGGCCGACCGGAAGATCGGCGACCAGTAGTCCGCGACCCCGAGCAGCGCCCCGGGCGTCAGCGCGAAGCCGCGACGTCCGGGGCGCGCAGCCCGCGCTCCGCGTGGAACCCGCGGTACACGGCGGTCCGCAGCTCGACCGCGTACGCCTCGACGGTCGGCATGCCCGCGGCGACGGCCACGGCGATCTCGGCCTCGACGTCGTACGGCACGCGCACGACTCCGAGCGCGAACGGGTCGTCGCGCGTGCCGCCCACGACGCCCTCGAGCACGAGGTAGGACGCGGTCGGCTCGTCGAGCGGGTTGCCGACGCTGCCCGCGTTGGCGAGCGTGCGGGCCTCGCGCGTCTCGACGTACACGTCGTGCACGTCGCCGTAGACGACGAGGTCGGGCGTCGGGCCGTCGCCGGTCAGCGGCGTCGTCGCGAACATCCCGTCGAACTCGTCGTCGGTGTGCTTGAAGAACACGCGCGTGTAGACGCTCGTCGCGGACGCGTGGAACAGCCGCACGTGCCGCCCGGACACCACGAGGTCGTGCGACAGCGGCAGCGACCGCAGCCACTGGCGGTCGTCGGCGGTGAGCTCGTCGCGCCACCACGTCACGGCCGGGTCGTCGAAGGGTCCGGGTCCCGGCATGAAGTCGTCCCAGTTGCCGCGGACGGTGACCGCGCAGCGCTCGCGCGTACGGGCGACCGCGGCCGAGCCGCGCGGGCCCTTGCCGGCGACGTCGCCGAGGTTGAGGACGGTCCCGATCCCGCGCGCGTCGATGTCGGCGAGCACCGCGTCGTACGCCGTCATGTTGCCGTGCACGTCGGACACCAGCGCGATGCGCTCGACCGGCACGACGACCACCCCCAGGTCTGGACGAGCGTCAGGCTAACCGCTCGCGATGGCCGCCGCGGGCGGTCCGACCTACGCTCCCGGCATGACGGCTCCCGTGGACGCCGGTGGCTGCCCGGCCCGCAAGCTCACGCAGCCGGGCGACGGGACGGTGCCCGACCTCGAGCAGGTCGGCGCGGGCCGCTGGCGCATCCGCTCGTTCGAGCTCGCGCGCACCGTCCTGCGGCACCCCGAGCACACGCGGCAGGGCGGGTTCAACGCCGAGAACTTCCACCGCACGGGCGGTGCGGGCGGCACGACGGGCCCGCGGATCCGGCCGCCGATCCTCTACCTCGAGGGCGAGCAGCATCACGCGCAGCGGCGGGCGGCCGCCCGGTTCTTCGCGCCGCGGACGGTCGAGTCGTACCGCCCGTGGCTGGAGGGGACGGCCCGACGGTTGGTGGGGACCGTCCGGACCGACCGCTGGTCGGACGTCGCACGACTCGCGATGGGCATGGCGGTGCAGGTCGCGGCGACGGTCATCGGCATCGACCGGGCTGCGTCGGCGGGGCTGCACCGGCGGCTCGACACGTTCTTCGCACCCGACCCGCCGGGGGCCGGCCCGTGGCTGCGGCGCTGGCTCGCGGCGCGGCGCAGCACCGCGATGCTGCGGTTCTACGTGTTCGACGTGCGCCCGGCGATCCGCTCACGCCGGCGTCGTCGCCGTGACGACCTCATCAGCCAGCTGCTCGACGACGGGTTCAGCGACCTCGACGTCCTCACCGAGTGCGTGACGTACGCGGCGGCGGGCATGGCGACGACGCGCGAGCTCATCACCGCGGCCGTCTGGCACCTGCTCGACGACGACGTGCTGCGTGCCCGGTACCGCGCCGCGCCGCGCGACGAGCGGCTCGCGATCCTCGACGAGGTGCTGCGGCTCGAGCCGGTCGTCGCGCACGTCCTGCGCGAGACGACGGCGCCGCTGACCCTCGACGGTCCCGACGGCCCGGTCCACGTGCCGGCCGGGTCCGTGCTCGACGTCGACGTGCGCGCCGCGAACGCCGACGCGCGCGTCGCTGGTCCCGACGGCGACCGCCTCTGCCCGGGCCGTGACGTCCCGCGCGCGGTCCCGCCGACCCTGCTGAGCTTCGGGGACGGGCACCACAAGTGTCCCGGCGCGCCGCTCGCGATGGCGGAGACGGAGGCGTTCGTCACGACCCTCCTGGCCGTCGACCTGGAGGTCGCGGGACCGCCCGTCGTGCGGTGGAACGAGGTCGCGCAGGGGTACGACCTGGTCGACCTGCGGGTGCGCCGGACGGCCCGCCCGGCGGCGCCGAG